>WLDW01000099.1 GCA_009704605.1 Actinomycetota bacterium | reverse complement strand
TGGTGGCAGCAACCCAATCACTTAGCGGGGTATCGCGCGCGATGCTTACAAACCTGCGGGCTAGGGTAGCCATGTCATCTTCGGACCCAATTGATATGGTTCAGCTTGGGATCAATCCAGGCAAGCACAAGAGCATAAATGTTTCTGGTTGGGCCAGTGCGATTGTTTACCTAGGTAGCAATCAGGCTGAAAGCTTTGGCTTTCCTTTAGGAGTTAGGCCAGAACCTTTGCTAGCTCAGTTGCCTTCATCGAGTGAGCAACCGCAACCGGCTCGCTCACAAGCTCTCCGTCAAATGTATTCAAGCCAAGAGCCAGAGCTGGATCGGCCGCAAGAGCTTTCTTCCAACCCTGATTCGCAATTGCTTTCACGTATGGCAAGGTTGCATTCGTCAGCGCATAGGTAGAGGTGTGTGGGACGGCTCCGGGCATGTTTGCCACACAGTAAAAAACAGTGTCGTGAACTTTGAATGTAGGCTCCGCGTGAGTAGTTGGCTTGGAATCTTCGAAGCAACCACCTTGATCGATTGCAATGTCAACCAGCACGGATCCTGGCTTCATCTTCTTTACCAGTGCGTTGGTTACAAGCTTTGGAGCCTTGGCTCCAGGGATCAAAACTGAACCAATAACTAGGTCAGCTTCCAAAACCGCACGCTCAATCTCGAAAGTGTTGCTGGCTATTGTCTTTAGTCTTCCGGCGTAAAGAGAGTCAAGTTCACGCAAGCGATTTAGGTTCGTGTCCAAAACTGTAACCTCGGCACCCATTCCAACCGCCACCGCTACAGCACTCGTGCCGGCAACGCCGCCACCTAGAACAACCACCTTGGCAGGGCGAGTTCCTGGAACTCCGCCAAGTAACATTCCGTTGCCACCGTTTTGGCGAAGTAGGGTGCTGGCTCCAACAAGTGGTGCAAGGCGACCGGCAACTTCGGACATCGGGGCAAGAAGTGGAAGCTGGTGAGAAGGAAGCTGAACTGTTTCGTAAGCGATTCCGGTTACCTTCTTATTGATTAGCTCTTTAGTTAGAGGTAGGTCTGCGGCGAGGTGGAGGAAAGTAAATAGCGTCAGGCCCTCGCGAAGCATCGGATACTCAGATTCGATTGGTTCTTTTACCTTTAGTACCAGGTCCCCAGCCGCCCAAGTCTCGCTTGCGGAAGCGCCAATCTTGGCTCCAGCCGATTGGTATTCCTGGTCGGAAATAGCTGAACCAAGACCAGCTCCAGCTTGGACGGTGACGTCGTGGCCGGCAGAGACAAGCTCGTGCACTCCAGCAGGAGTAATCGCAACACGAAATTCGTTGTTCTTGACCTCTTTGGGAATTGAGATCTTCATCGGGTTCTCCTGAGTTCGAAATCGGAACCTCAATGGGCGCCTTTAGAAGGATACCGGCTCGGGAGGCTAAGCGTCAGGGGCAATTTTGGGTGAGCAAGTGCCTGAGACACGCTCAAATGCCTGCTTGCCAAATGGCGGTTTTTTGGCTTTTGCGGGAAATTTTTGTGGCAGGATAAAGTCCAAGGGTCTGGGATAACCCAGCTCTTTCCTTGTTCGCCTTTATTTCTAGGAGTCGCCAATAATGAAAGATCCAAACTCTCTCCCACAAGACCCGATGCTTGCAGAGCTTGTAAAGATGTCTCGTCGCAAGACACTAACTCGTAGAACCGCGCTAGCTGGAGCTGCTGGAGTGGGAGCCGCTCTTGGTTTGGCTGCTTGTGCACCTGCCGGCGATGGTGGCGGAGCAACTTCAGAAGCTTTGGTTCCTGCAACCGACGTCTCGGATTCCGAGAAGGTATTGGTTTGGTACAACTGGCCAGGATACATGGACGTTTCAGAAGACGAACTTTCACGTCCTACTCTTGACCGCTTCCAAGAGCAATCTGGAATTACCGTTGAGTACCTAGAGGAATACAACGACAACGACGAGTGGTACGGAATTAACCGAAACGAACTCATTGCAGGTAAAGATGTTGGAGCAGACCTTATCTGTCCAACAGAATGGCTAGCAGCTCGTTTGGTCA
The DNA here is from genome assembly GCA_009704605.1 of Actinomycetota bacterium. Classification (GTDB taxonomy): domain Bacteria; phylum Actinomycetota; class Actinomycetes; order Actinomycetales; family Microbacteriaceae; genus Rhodoluna. The sequence continues at coordinate 2,035 of WLDW01000099.1, read as the reverse complement.
ACGATGGACAGGTTCAAAAACTTGACTCCGCAAACATTCCAAACAAGGCCAATGTTGCTCCTTCATATTTGGGCGCAGCCTATGACCCAAACCGTGACTTCACACTTCCTTACCAGGGAATCTTGGGCGGTATCGCTTACAACAAGGAACTTTACAAAGAGCTAACCGGAAAAGACGCACCAGAAAGCGTTGAGGACCTTTGGGCATCAGAGCTAAACGGTCGCGTGGTGCTTATCTCTGAGATGAGAGACTCCATCGGTGTTATCGCTCAGTCAAAGGGCATCGACATCACTAGCGCATCATCGTTCACCGAGGACGCCTTCAACGGAGTAATTGACGACATTGCTGCGCTTTACGCAGATGGCAAGATCAAGGCCTTCGCAGGTAACGAGTATATGGACGGCTTTGCTAACGACGAGTACGTTGCCGGAATTGTTTGGTCTGGAGACGTTGTCCAGATGAACTTCGGTGCTGGCTATGACAAATTCGGATTCTTCATACCTGAGACTGGCGGCACAATCTCGTCAGATGTGTTCACCGTTCCAATGGGTGCAACTCACAAGAAGAACGCTGAATTGTTGATGAACTACTACTACGACCCAGTAAATGCTGCAGAGCTTGCGGCTTGGGTGAACTACATCACACCAGTAGTTGGCGCTTATGAGGAAGCAATCAAGTTGGATCCTGAATTGGCTGAAAACAAGTTGATTTTCCCAGACGAGGCCTTCCTAGCTTCGACTCACGGCTTCCGTGCGTTGAGCGCTCAGGAAGAGCAGGTCTTCGTAACCGCTTGGGGCAGAGTTCAGCTGGGCGCTTAGTTGGCCGTCGAGTTCGTTGCCAGAGGGGCAGATTTAGAGCTAGTTGGAATCAGGAAAGAATATCCTGGTTTTGTTGCCATTGAGAATCTTGACCTAAAGATTCCAGCCGGTGAGTTTTTCGCTCTTCTTGGCCCATCTGGTTGCGGAAAGACAACGACCTTGCGATTGGTTGCAGGTCTTGACTCACCAACCAAGGGAAAAATCCTTATTGGTAATCAAGATGTGACCGGCATCAAGCCTCACGAACGACCAGTAAACACCGTGTTCCAAAACTACGCGCTGTTTCCGCACATGACGGTTTTGGAAAACGTGGCATTCGGTCTTCGTCAGCGCAAAGTTAGCGAGCCTCTTCCAAAAGCAACCGAGGCTCTCAAGCTGGTTGAACTTGAGCACCTAGCAGAGCGCAGACCAACCCAGCTATCTGGAGGTCAGCAGCAGCGAGTGGCGCTCGCTAGAGCACTAGTAAACCGCCCATCCCTTCTCTTGCTGGATGAGCCACTCGGTGCGCTGGATCTAAAACTAAGACGTCAAATGCAGGTTGAGCTAAAAGCTATTCAGATCGAGGTTGGTTTGACCTTCTTGCACGTAACCCACGACCAGGAAGAGGCCATGGACATGGCCGACACCGTTGCGGTTATGAACAAGGGTCGAATCGAGCAGATGGGTGCTCCGGAAGCTCTTTACGAAAGACCAAAGACACTCTTTGTTTCTAAGTTCCTAGGTCAATCAAATATTTTTGTTGGTGACGTAGTTGAAACTTCGGGAGATTCTGTCAGCATCAGCATTGGCGGTCGTCAGATCAAGGTTCCTACCAACCGTGCAGAAAAGACCACTGGCAAAATTGCTATCGGCGTTAGACCAGAAAAGGCCTTTTTCCACGAAGACGCTGAGCCCGCTGCTAACGCAGGGCTTAACGTTGTCGGTCCAGGAGAAATCATCGACATCAGGTTCACTGGCGTTAGTAACCAGTACCTAATCGATATTCCAAATCTTGGGGAAGTTACGGTGTTTGCCCAGAACATTGGAAAATCTCCTGTAACTGAGCTAGGTGCCAAGGTTTGGGTTAGCTGGAAGGTTGAGCACAGCTTCGGACTCTCCGATCTTCCTGAAGCGAAGCCTGAAGGTAACTAGCAGCATGTCAACCCAGGTATCGGTCAAGAAGCAAAAGACCGCAGGGAAGCCAAAGAATCCAAAAATTCTGCTTCTTCTTGTGCTGC
>WLDW01000098.1 GCA_009704605.1 Actinomycetota bacterium | reverse complement strand
GGTTTCAGCATCCTCACGAAGAGCCCCTGGCTCGGCGTCAACAACGGCGTTGTATTCAACGCGCTCAACGGTGTCGATACCAAATGCCTTAGATGTCGCATCAAGGTTTCTCTGGATGTATGTAGATTCCAAAACTCGTTCGTTTGGAATTACCTGGAAAGTTTGAACCGCCCAAGGAAATAGGCCTCCAAGGATCAGCGAGCTAACAACCATCAAGCCGGTGGCAACTACCGGAAGACGCCATTTGCCAACAAAAGCTGCGACCAAGAACAACAGGGCAACTACAACAGAGATAAGTGCCAAGATCTGCAAACCTGGAATTGCTGCATATACATCCGAATAGCTTGCGCCAGTAAACAAACCCGCGGAACTAGTCAACGTGCTGTACTGATCCAACCAAAGCGATGCACCTTGAGTAAGAAGGTATAAAAACGCGGTTACGCCAATTTGAATGCGGGCTGCCCTTGAAACCAAGGTTTCGCGACCATTGAATTTAATGCTTCCGTAAATGATGTGAACACCAGATGCAAGTAAAAGTGCAATCAGGAATGCAGCGGATAGGAATCCAACCAGGCCGATGTAAAACGGTAGCTCGAAGATGTAAAAGGAAATGTCCAAACCAAACTGCGGGTCGGTGTCACCAAAAGTAGTCCGGTTCAAATAGCTAAGTACAATCCCCCAGTTTGGCGCTACTGCCAAACCAGCTAAAGCTCCAAGAGCCAGTGGGACACCAATCATGACCGCTTTTCTCAATTGGTCAACTAGCTGGCGATACTGCTCAAAAGCAGACCTCTCGTCAGCAAATTTGAGATATACCGGTCTAAACCTAAAAGCTAGCCACAGGCCCAATCCGGTGATCAGCGTAAATGACAAAGCGGAAACAGTAAACAGGGCGCTCTGCGCAAAAATTTGAGTGCTTAGTACGCTGAGGAATCCAAGTTGGTCAAACCACAACACGTCGGTGTATAAACCAGCAACGCTTAGCAAGATTGCACCAATTACAACAACTATTCCAATGGCGATTGTCGACGGGGATATATTCGGTCTTGGAATGCCTTGGTTAGCAGCTTGGGTCATGATTCTCCTGTTTTTCTAGTTCGTGCAACTTGGTAAAGATGCCACTTGCTCATCGGCCGAAAGCTTTTCTAAAGCGTCGAGTGCTTGTTGTAGTGTCTCTATTTTAACTACCCTCAGGCCGTCTGGGACGTTTCCGACAATTTCGTCGCAGTTAGCAGCTGGAGCCAAAAACACGGTTGCTCCAGAGCGTGAAGCTCCATAGAGCTTCTGCACCACGCCACCAATTGGGCCAACTTCGCCAGATTGGGTAATGGTGCCAGTTCCCGCAACGTGCAGGCCACCTGTTAGATCCCCTGGGGTAAGTCGGTCAATAATCCCAAGAGCAAACATCATGCCGCCGGATGGGCCACCAACATCTCCTAGCTGGAGATTTACCTCTATAGGAAAGTCATATTTGTATCCAACCAAAATCCCAAGCCTGAAGTTTCCCTCGGCGTCTTTGACTGGAGACACTTCCTTTGTGACTTCCCGCCCGTTTCTTTCCACAACAACTGACAGTGGTGCTTCTTCGTCCCAACTGGTAACTATTCCCTTTAGTTGTTCGAGATCGACGATCGGCTCAGAGTTAATCGACAATACAAAATCTCCAGCCACCAGCTTTCCGCTTGCTGCCGCATCTGCCACTACCTCGGCGATGTATACCTGCCTTGGCGTTTCGTAACCCAGGTAATTCAGCGCTGCCGCAATAGCGTCTTGCTGGGAAACTTCCATCATCGCGCTGGATTCGGATCTAATTTCTTCAGTGGTGCGATCATCTGGATAGAGCAGCTCCACAGGAACTACCGCCTGAGATTCGTCAAGCCAAGCAAGTCCAATTTCAATCCAGTTTGGAGTGTTCTCCGGCCTTCCAACGATGCTTACGGTGAGCACCTCAAGCATTCCTTCGGACTCGTAGCTTTGGGCGCCGGAAATTGAAATCACTGGCTCATTATCAACTTCACCCAAAACGTCGTAAGTCGGGCCAGCTCTTTCGATTAGGTAAGGCGTTGGCAGTAGCGCCAAGATTAGAAAACCTGCGGCAAAGGTCACCACAGTAAAGAAGGTGATAGCGCTCTTGGCGCGTTCGCTAGATTTTGAACTAGTTTTGCGTCGCTGGAAAAAAGTCATGCCCGCCTTGATTTGTAAGCCTTCCGATTAGCCTAAGTGAGCCCACTAGCCAACCTGCCCCAAAATTCCACGCTCTCGGCGAACACTCAGTAAGCAAAGCAATTGTTCAGGCAGATTAGGCACCTAGAGGAAGTAGCCTTGAATTAGAGCGAAGAGGTACTGAAGTGAACGATAACCGGCAAGAGCCCGAAGACTTTGAGGCCATGCTGCGCAAGTTCCTATCCGGTCAACCACTAGATCCTGAGCAACTGGCCAAGGCCGCAGGATTACCCATTGACCCGAAGGCACTGCAGGAAATGCTGACTCAAATCGGCGCTGCCATTGCTCCGGGTGGTCAAACAGAAGGTGTGAACTGGAATCTAGTTCAAACCCAGGCCAGAAAAATCTCTGCAAAAAACACTGTTGCCGTTCCCGAGTCAGTTGGCCGTTCAATCAATACTTCGACCGCAACTGGAAATTTGTGGCTCGATGAAGCAACAGATCTAGGTCCAATTTCTATAGAACCAAAACTTCTTTCAAGAGAACTTTGGGTAGCGGACTCAATTGGGCTCTTTAGGGATCTTGCAACCCCGGTAGCAGAGCGCATGGCAATAGCGCTAACCGAGAACTTCCAAGAAAATCTTCCCGAGGATTTTGCCGGCATGCTCTCGCAAGCAAGCGGCATCATGAAATCCGCCGGTTCAGTTATGTTTGCGATGCAGCTCGGCGAAGCTCTAGGAAAGCTATCTGAAGAAGTGCTAAGTGGAGGAGACATCGGCTTGCCGATCTTCCAAGAAGCAAGGCCAGCCTTCGTGGCGCAAAACCTCGCGAACTTTGTAAACTCCCTCGAAGAAGAAGCTGACCAGGTTTACATTTACCTGGCAGTTCGTGAGCTTGCCCACTCCAGGCTCTTTAAACACAGCAAGTGGCTTCGTGGATACATCGTGAATCTCATTACTTCCTACGCAAGCGAAATCACAATCGATAACACCAAAATTGTTGAGCTCTCAGAAGGATTTGACCCTGCCGAAATAGGCAACATCCAAAAAGCTCTTGAATCCGGTGCACTGATTGCCCCAAGGACCGATTCACAAACCAGAGCACTGGAGCGCATTGAAACAGTGCTTGCACTAATCGAAGGTTGGGTGGACTGTGTTACCCAAGCTGCCACCAAGCGACTTCCAAGATCGCTAGCTATTGCCGAAACCATGAGGCGAAAGCGTGCCTCAATCGGTCCAGCCGAGCGAACTTTCTTGACGCTGATTGGATTAGAGCTGCGGCCAAGAAAAATTCGCGAGGCATCTTCGATGTGGCAGCAGGTAACCGATGCAGTTGGTCTAGAAAAAAGAGATGCGATTTGGTCGCATCCGGATTTGCTTCCTACTGAGCAAGACATCAAAGATCCAGCCAAGTTGATAGAACGTGCCCTAAAGCAAAACCCAGATGACGAAATTGATGCGGCGCTTAGGGACTTACTGGGCTAAACCCGATTGCAACAAGGCAATAAACCTCGAAGCTGAGCGCTCTCTACCCTTATCTTGATTCACAAATGACAGTCTTAGCTGAGCCTTAGCCCTGGTAATCCCCACATAAAGAAGTCTCTTCTCTTCTTGAATTGCGGCTTCGGTCTTCGCGTAGGTAATAGGTAAGTAACCCTCGTTTAGGCCAATTATGAAAACCATTGGCCACTCCAATCCCTTGGCCGCGTGAATGGTGGACAACGTTACTGCTTCCTGGGTTGGCTCATGTTGAGAGTGCGCGCGATCGGCTAGCTCTAGAGCAAACTCTTTGATGCCTGAACCCTCCGGGAGTTCATCGACCATGGATAACAAGGCATTCAACGCTTCCCACTTACTGGCAACAGCACCTTGCTGCGTTGGTCTTTGCTGTTGCCAACCTAGAGAGCGAACAATGTCG
>WLDW01000097.1 GCA_009704605.1 Actinomycetota bacterium | reverse complement strand
GTTGTTTCTAGAAGTAGCTTCTTGAAATTTGCTGAAGTTTCTTGCGTCATCGGAGGTTGTGAACGCTCGGTGTAGTTGTCTCCACCGACAATTAGTAATTTCGCCCCGGCTAGCTGGTCTTCATTGATTTTGCCAATCGATTCGAAGCCAGCTTCTAAAAGAGCCATTTGGTATAGCGCTAGCTGTGGGTTTGATGCGGTGTCAGCTTCAGAGGGAGCTTGGCTACTGGTTTTTAGATCAACAATCATGATCGTGCCATTTTCATGTTGTTCGATGCGGTCCACCTGACCTTGCACTCTCACGTGATCAAACTCAAAGCGGAAGTTTTGCTCCCTGCCCAAAACAACTGAGCCCTGGTCCTCGAACTGTTTCAAATAGCTAGCCAAGTTTGCCAGCATCTTGTTGGCTCGTCGTTTGCCTAGTTCTTCTAACCAGTCAGCTTCAAATTCAAGACTGTGCCAACGTGAGTCGGTAAGTTGTTGTAATTCAGCTCGGTCAGAAGATCTGCTGAGCTCGAAGACCTCATGAACTAAAGTTCCAAGAGAAGCCGAGAAGGAGTCTGTCCGTCCGCCATGGTTTTGCAAGAACCAGTGCAGCGGACACTTTAGATAACTATCAAGCTGAGAAGGTCTTACCGGAACCAAATCAGTTGCAAGATCCGTGAGTGGCTCCTCGGTGGAAATTGGCAATAGGCCATACCAACTCGACGGGTCAGTTCCTGGAACATTGGCCGAGGCTAACCTGGCAAGTCCCATCGCAAGCTCGACGCTATCCCCCGATCCGCTAGCCAATTCGCGGCGCATGTCCCCCGCCAGTGAGCGCAGAGTTAGAGATCTTGGAATTGCACTTTCGGTTTCTGGGATGCTGCCATTTACCAGTGTCAAAAATTGCGAGATCTGCTCTTCTTCCTGATCGGTTGCAGTAACCAACACTTTGGATCTTGCAGCACCTAGGGCTTTGTTGAACATTCGAAGCTCACCAGATAGTTCTGACTTGGTTAGCTCTGAAGTGTTCTCGATCTCACCGCTAGCCAAAGCATCCAGTGCTTGGGCGCCCAGAAGCGAGGACCTGGGCTTTAGATTGGGCCAAACTCCCTCGATAAGGCCAGGCAAGACAACAGTGTCGAAAGCTCTCCCGATCAGCCCAGAAGGAGTCAACAACGAAACGCATTCACCAGAGAAGTTGTTTAGCGCGAGGCTATCTTCTGGAATCTCGCGCGCGAGTTGGTCCAACACAAAATCAAGCGGACTACTTTCTGGATTGCGTTCGGTGAATCTAGCAGCGGCTGCAAAAAGCGCCATAACTGAATCAAGATTCTTTCCCGCCTGCATCGCTAACTCTGATACCCCGCGCGAGGCAACAACCCAGCGATCCATCAGTGATGTGCCAGAAATTAAATTCCAAAGCACGGCCTCGGTGGTTGACTCTGGCTCCTTAGCTAGCGCCTTGGTTTGATCAATTAGCCCAATGAATTTTTCCACCTTACGAGCCTCTTGTGATCTAACCTGGGCAATCAGTGCCGGCTCTGAAATTGCTGAAAGCAATATCTCGTCATTCGATACTTCTAAGTCTTCATGGGCTCTGCGAAGTGATCGCTTGAGGCGAAGTAGCGATAGCGCATCCAGCCCGCAGAATTCAGACAAAAGAAGTTGCTCAGCTTGGGGAAAAGTCAGTGGCTCATCAGATAGGCAAACCGCTGCGAGCTGCAGTAGCTGTCCTGCGGCATGATCTGATTTCAAGGCAGTTGCCGTTCCCGATACTCGAACCGGAACCGAATGTGAACTCAAAACCAGTGCTAGCGCATCAAGTTCTGGTCTGCTTCTTGCAATAACCGCCATGTTCGACCAGGCGATTCCATCAAACAGGTGTCTTCTTCTAAGCGCCCCCGCAACATAGGCAAGTTCATCGGTGCGCGAGCGAAAGACTTTGGCAGCCAGTGCGTCACCAGCTACTTGTTCCTTAACGGAAGTGGCCAGGCCTTTGCGCTGTCTTCCAGCTCTAGCAACTTCTATTTGGGAGCTGACTTTAGCCAAAGCTAGTGAGATCTCCGCTGGCCGAACAACGTGTTTAGGCTCCAAATAAATAGTCTGGGCAGTTACGGACTTGGAAGATGCAATCCGCTCTGCGAGCAAGATCATCGCTTTTGGATTAGCCACCCTAAAACTAAGGGTCGCTACATCCGGGTCTCCAAAAAAGCTAGCCCCGGCACCTTTTTGAGTAAGCGCGAAGATAAACTCGGCGGCAGCAGGAGTTAGCTCTTGTGCATCATCAACTAGCAAGGTCTTGATTGAGCTAATCGACTCTGGAAGATCTGTCGGACTCGCAACTACCAGGGCAGCTTCTCGAAGCAAAGAAGCTGAATCGTACCTTTGTGATTCAGCTGAGTTTTGTTGCTCTAGGTACTTTTCAAAAACGATACTGGCTGCTTGCCACTGCGAAACGTTCTGATCTTTTGCCAACTCGGCTAGCTGGGCAGCAGTGATGCCGTGCTCAATAGCAACAGCAATTAGATCTCGAAGTTCAGTTCTGAACCCAGTAAGAGATCTAACCGTGGCATCTAATTGCTTGGGCCAAATTTCAGGCTCTAGATTCTTGATAATTTCTTGCAGCATGGCATCTTGCTCGCTACCGCTTAGCAATGTTGGCTTTGGAGCATTTGATTTGCGCGCTTTATCAAACAGTATCGAAAACGCCATACTGGTTAGAGTCTTGGCAACCGGGCCAGCGGTTGCGCTTTGTAATTCGAGTGCTAACTGATCGCGATACAAATTCGCGCTATCTCTAGTTTGAGCAATCACAACCACTTGTTCTGGCTTGGCGCCTTTATCAACTAGATGCAAAAAGCGAGCTTTGAGGCAACTGGTTTTTCCTGAGCCGGGAGAGCCAATAACGGTAACTACCGCTTCGGCGGGCAAGTTCACCGCCTGAAGCTGGCTGCTATCAAGAGAAAGGTCCCTGACCGAGTCGATGTGCGAAAGGGGCACGAACTTCGGTTGGGTCATATCAATCAAGATACCCGAGCCTTCTGACAATAGATGTCTAGCCCACAGTTTTCCTGCCGTAATCTAGTACTAGAAAGGTTGGTCATGGACATCAAAATCGGCATCAAAAACTCAGCTCGCGAACTCAGCTTCGAAACTTCCGCTAGCGCTAAGGAGTTGGAGGCATCAATTCGTTCTGCGATGGACTCCGATGCCAAGCTGATCAGCTTGACCGATTCCAAGGGCAACGTATTTTTGATCCCAACCAAGTCAATTACTTATCTTGAGCTTGGTGCGGAGGAAGCAAGAAGGGTTGGGTTCATCGCCTAATGGAGTTTCTATTCATTGTTTTTTACGCAGCAGTTTTGGCCCTGGTGGCACCAGCTGTCAACATCAACTCTGATCGCTACGGCTCTTTTGTGCCAACCGCAATTGCTTTAGCAACCGGTTCTTTTCTTTGGATACTTCTTACTGTCTTGGGCTTTGGCTATACCGATGGCTGGATCTGGTCCATCGTTATGGTGGCTATGCCGGTAGCAATGTATTTTGGTCCAAAGTTTCTGGAATCAAGAAGAGAAAAGAAAGATCAGCTGACGCTTTTAGGCGGCTAGGCCGATTGAATCCATTCTCAGCGAGTGAGCTGCAATCATCTCGCTGATAAGTGGCTCAATCTTGGAGTAAGACTCTAGGTTTACTTTTCTTTCTTGCTCAGCGCTCAGGCTCGCACTCTTATCAATTCCGGCAAGCTTTCGATTATCAAAAGCTGCCCTAACTTCCAGCAAGACATCTCCCATAAGGCGTCTGCCCCAAAGAGCCAGCCTCGAGTCAAGCTCGGGGTTCATGGCTTTGCCCTCGGTGATAACTTTCTGAGCGAATTTCTCAAAGGTCTTATCCGAAAGTGCTTTCTCGACCGAATCGCGTAGTTCCGAGTTCAGACCAACAGCCAATCTCGTATAGAAATCATCCAGCAGTCCAGAAACTAGGTAGACCTTGATGATTGCCTCATACCAATCAACGCCTGAGGTCCTGGAGTGAAAAGTGTCGATTCGCTCAGTGAAAGGATCCATCGAGTCGGTCACGTCAACACCCAAGCCCGAGAGCTTTTTTGAAACCGTGCG
>WLDW01000096.1 GCA_009704605.1 Actinomycetota bacterium | reverse complement strand
GTGAGTAACGGGACTTGAACCCGCGACATCCTGGACCACAACCAGGCGCTCTACCAGCTGAGCTATACCCACCATGTCTTTGAGCTAGGCCCAAAGCTTCTATATTCTATTGCGTTTAGAGCTGGTCGGCTATTTGCTTCGCCGCTTCAGATTCTGGCCCGGGCTGGGAAACAAATACTGTCTGTCGATAGTAGCGAAGCTCAGCTATTGACTCTCTGATATCAGCCAGGGCTCTATGGCCACCAGATTTTTTAGGTAGCTGGAAATAGACCTTTGGAAACCAGCGCTTGGTTAGTTCCTTCACAGAAGACACGTCGATGTTTCGATAGTGCAGGTGAGCATCAAGTTTTGGCATGTATCGATTCAGAAACATCCGGTCGGTGCCGATTGAGTTTCCAGCTAGCGGAGCAGTTCTAACCTCCGGCGCGAAACCTTTGACGTAATCCAGAATCTTTTGTTCTGCCTCAGCAATTTCTAGACCGTCGGCAAGAAGAGGGAGCAATCCAGACTCCTTATGCATTTGGGTTACATACTCTCCCATTTGCGCAAGCGAATCTGGCCTTGGCTTGATTACAACGTTTAGCCCAGCCTCGTCGAGAATGTTGAGGTCGGAGTCGGTGATCAATACAGCAATCTCCACCAGCGAGTCTTTTTCAACATCGAGACCGGTCATCTCGCAGTCGATCCAGACTAAATTCTCCAAGGACTTCATAACCTAGAAAGCTTAGCGTTTGAGCGCTAGGCGCTTTCTTGCTTTAGCCTTTGGCTTGCGCTTTCCTTTAGCTTTAGCTTTGAGCAACTTACGCTCAGCTCTTCCTTCGATGAGCCAGTAAAGCACTGGAACAATAACCAAGGTCAATACTGTCGAGGAAACCAAGCCACCGATGACAACGATTGCCAACGGCTGGCTAATGAACCCTCCACCGGTGATGCCAAGAGCTAGCGGAGAAAGGGCAAAGATTGTTGCCAATGCTGTCATCACAATAGGACGAAGACGCTGCCTCGAGCCATCCATGATTGACTGCTGAATCGACTTGCCTTGCTTTCGGTATTGGTTAATTAGGTCAATTAGCACGATGGCGTTTGTGACCACCACACCAACCAGAAGCAACATTCCAATAAGAGCTGGAACACCCAACGGAGTGTCTGTGATCAGTAGTAGCCCCAGCGCACCGGTAGCGGCAAATGGAATTGATATCAACAAGATCAACGGCTGCACCAGGCTACTGAAGGTGGCAACCATAACTAGGTACACAATTGCTACCGCGGCTAGCAAAGCTAGCCCTAGCTGACCAAAGGACTCAGCCTGATCGGCAGAGACTCCACCGATGTTGGCAGTTGCTCCAATTGGCAGCTCGACCACGTCCAGTGCCTCAGTCACCGCTCTGGTAACAGCTCCCAGGTCATCTGAGTCAGGTGTTAGAGAAACGGTAGCTACTCGATCACCCTTCTCGCTGGTGATAGCTACCGGGGCCTGGACCTCCTGGATGTCAGCGATGCTGTCAAGGGAGATTACTCCTGACCTTGTTGGGATTCGAATATCGCGAATTTCTTCCAAGGTAGCTGGAGTGTTCTCTTGAACGATAAATATAGGAGTCGCCTCGTTATCGATGTTTACATCGCCAATTGAGCCTGGTCTTAGAGTGGCCGCAACAATACCCGAAACCTGAATCTCGGTTAATCCAGCTCTTGCAGCTGCCACCCGGTCAACAGTTATCTTCAGGGTTCGCTGTTGCTCCGAAAGTGAAGAGGTGATATCGGAGATACCATCAACTTCGAGCATCCCTAAACGAACCTTCTCAACAGCTGCAGACAATGCCTCATCGCTTGTAGCTGCAAGCTTGATGTCGATTGTGCTGGAGCCACCAAAGCCACCGCCACCTCCTTGAGGAAGGGTCACTTCACCAATGTCATCACGAGAATCAAACTCGGCCTGGACAGCAGCTTGGATCGCAACGTTGTCGGCGTCTTTACTAACCGATACTTGAATAGTGGTTGCGTTAGTGTTGCCACCAAAGTTCACGCGACCATCGGCTCTTCCACCAAATGTTGCAAGAACAGTCTCAACGCCTTCTTGCGAGAGAATCAGATCCTCAACAATCTTGGAGGCTTCGTCGCGCTGCTCGAAAGTGCTACCAGCAGGAAGCTCTTGACGAACCACAAACGTGTCTCCACCAAAGTCACCAATGAAGTCGGTCTTTAGCTGCGGAACAAGTGAGAAGGTGAACATCAAAATGGCTCCCGCTGCAACCAGAGTCAGTCCCGGCTTCGCTTGGGTTTTAGTTAGCACTGGGATGTAACCGCGTTGTAACCAGCTGCGCTTTTCCTTTTCTTCCTCAAGCTTGCGAGCTTTCTCCATCCGAGCGGCCGCAGTCTTGGCAGATTCTTTCGCGCTCTGCTCTTCGCTCACTGGAGCTTTTAGGAACCAGTAGGCCAGAACCGGAACGATAGTCAAGGAGACCACTAGGGAAGCAAGCAGGGCGATTGTGAAGCTGAAGCTAAATGGCCTAAAGAGCTCTCCAACGATTCCCCCGACCAGCGCAACCGGTAGGAATACCGCAACGGTGGTGATTGTGGCTGAGGTAATTGCTCCGGCAACTTCCTTCACGGCGTCAATAATGGCGCGCTTTTTCGGCTCGCCATAGGAGAGGTGCCGGTTGATGTTTTCAATAACCACAATCGAGTCGTCCACGACTCGACCAACCGCAATGGTTAGCGCACTCAGGGTAAATAGGTTCAGGCTGTAGCCAGAGACCCAGAGACCTATAAAGGTAACTAGCAAGGATGTCGGAATCGAAATGGCTGTTACCAAGGTCGATCGAATGGAAGCCAAGAAGATCAAGATGATCAAGATTGCAAAGGTAAGTCCAAGGGAACCTTCGATGCTTAGGTTCTCAAGCTGCTTTTCAACGAATGGTCCCTGATCAAAAACAGTGGTGATTTCAACATCGCCACCTAGTTTTTCCACCAGTTCGTCGATCTTGGATTCAACACCATTTGAAATTGCAACAGTGTTCCCTTCTTGAGTCTTGGTGACCTGGATTCCTAGGGAATCAAGGCCGTTGGTTCTAGATATAGAAGTAACTGGCTCGTAATCGTAAGTTACTTCGGCAACTTCGCCGATGGTGAGAATTCTTGGCGTGGTGGTAGCTCCAGTTAGGCCACCAGGTAGTTGTGCAAATGAGGTAGCCGATGCAACCAAAGGAAGATTCTCAAAATCTTCAACAGAGTTGACGTTGGTTCCAATTTCGATCTGGAGCTCACCTTCGGTATCGGTAATCGAACCGGCTGGAAGGATAAAGCCATTAGCCCTGAGAGCATCGGTAATTGAAGTCTGAGATAAACCATTTGCGGCCAGCACACCGGTTTTAAGATCGAGAGTGATCTGCTTCTTTTTCCCTCCAGCTACTGTGATTTCTTGAATGCCAGGAACTTGAGACAAAATCGGAACAGCGATGTCTTCCAAAACTTCAGAGAGAGCCTCGTTGTCACCGGTTGTCGAGGCAACTGACAAGACAATGATCGGCACGCTATCAAAAGATCCGGAGATAACCCTTGGCTCTACATCGGCAGGAAGTGAATCTTGAACATTAGCCACCACGCGGTTTAGTTCTTCTTCAACCTGAGCGGTTGAAACTCCAAAATCAAACTCCACGCGAACAACCGAGACGTTGGCTCGAGACGTCGATGTGACATTCACCAGGTTCTTTAGAATCCTGGCCTCGTCTTCGATGATGGAAGAAACTTGGGCATCGACTACCTCAGGAGAGGCACCAGGGTAAGTAGTAACGATAGAAGCCTGTGGGACCTCGAAAGAGGGGAGTAGTTCTTGCTTTAGCGAACCGAGGGAGATTAGGCCAGCCACTGTGAGGATTATGGTCAAAAGCCCCACAACTGAGCGATTGGCAAGTGAAACGGTCGAGAGTCTAAACAAGGATGTCCCCTAAATAAGTGGTGGTTTTTGTACCTACTAAGCAAACCACCTATCGGCCCAGCTAGCAAAAGCATTACCGAAGCTCTCAGGCACTTCCCAGTAACTACCTTGCTTTTGTGGCTCGGGCGTAGGCTGAAGGGATGAAAAAAGCCCTGAAGATCCTTTCTCGAG
>WLDW01000095.1 GCA_009704605.1 Actinomycetota bacterium | reverse complement strand
CAGGCCGACCTGGCGCAATTGGTAGCGCACCGCACTTGTAATGCGGGGGTTAGGGGTTCAAGTCCCCTGGTCGGCCCCATTTAGGCGGATAAGGTCACAAGAATCTCGTAAACCAAAAAAGCTGGCCAAACTAACGCTTTCAAAAATCCGACGACCCCGCTCCAAAAGTCGGTCGATTGACCGATGAAATACACTGCGGCGCCAATGAAGGCTAGGAAGTAAAAACCTCCAGTGCTAGCCGTACTACTTTTACTCACTTTTTATACCTCCATTTGAATACGTTCAGAACTCTTTCCCAAGTGTATTGCCCAGTGTGCGCACCGCACTTGTAATGCGGGGGTTAGGGGTTCAAGTCCCCTGGTCGGCCCCAAAATTACCTGTGGCTAGATAACCATCAATAAAAGCGTGATTAGCGGAGCTACAATCAGAGCCGGCAACATGTTGCCAACAGCCACTTGACGCAATTGCAGCAATCTAAGGCCAACTCCAAGTAGTAACACTCCGCCTGTTGCCGTTAGCGCTGAGATTATTGGAGCTGAAACCACCGCACCAACCGAGAAGGCCAGCACTGTTATCAGGCCTTGCCAGATCCCAACCGGTATTGCCGATAGAGCAACACCCCAACCCAAGCTGGCGGCAAAAGCCAACGATGCAAAGGCGTCAAGGATTGATTTAGTGGCTAGCTGTTCAATTCCCTGACCCAGTCCGTCACTCAAAGCTCCAAGAATTGCTAGTGGGCCGATTGTAAACACCAATGAAGCGTTCACAAAGCCCGTGATGAATTTCTCTTTCGAGTCCTTAGTTCCTTTACCGGCGAATCTTTTTTGCAATGATGTGCCCAGTTGCTCAAGCCGCTGCTCGATTTTGAGAGCTGACCCGATGATCCCTCCGATTAGGATCGCACCGATAACTACCAACAGCGGGATACCAGCACCCACCGCCGAGACGAACTCCTGATCAAGAAGTGACATTACATTTAGTCCACCAAGCACCAGGACCACAAGACCCAGGCCATCAGTTACCACTCGTGAAGTCTTCTCACTCAGGCGATTGCCAACTAGGACACCAATGACGGTGCCAACAATTATTGCCACAACGTTTATAAGTGTTCCAAGACCAATGATCATTTAGTTTGATTCTTCAAACGTGATGCTCACAGAGTTGATGCAGTAGCGATCTCCGGTGGGAGTCTGTGGCGCATCTTCAAAAACATGACCAAGGTGCGAGCCGCAGGCTCGGCACCTAACTTCAGTTCGCAATGTTCCAAAACTTCTATCTTCTAGAAGCTCGACAGCGTCCTCAGCTTTTGGTTCATAGAAACTTGGCCAACCGCAATGTGACTCAAACTTGGTAGTGCTTCTGAAAAGCTCTGCCTGGCAGCCGCGACAGCGGAAGATTCCGGTGCGGTGCTCGTTTAGCAACTCTCCGGTGAAAGCACGTTCGGTGCCGGCCTCGCGAAGCACCTGGTACTCAAAGTCGCTTAGTTCCTCGCGCCACTGCTGGTCTGACTTCCTTACTGGGTAGTCCATATCCAGTTTCCTTTCCTGTGCCCCAAGTGCCAATATAGAAGCTCATTGCCCATTCTCATAAAGGTAACCATGGAAGACAAAGTGCAGGAAAAAGCCGATACCAACCTTGGTATCGGGGGAAAGCACCTTGCCCCAAAAAATGCCATGGATTACATTCGGTCTTTTTTGACCCTGACAGCTATTTCGGGATTTTTGGCATTCGGGGGACTTATGGGTCTTAGGATTGCAGATTTGAGCGTAATGATGCCAGATCTTCCCTTCGTTCCTCAGGTTCAGGTGTCGGTTATCGACGGAACTGATACCGACATTGCTGCGGTAGTTGGGGAAGAGCTAACCCAGGAAGGCTGGAACATCGTTTCCACCGCCAGCTTGGCCGATACCGACCCAGGCTCTCCAACGTCAGCAAACACCTTGGTTTTTATCACCGATGAGGGCTTTCGAGATGAGGCAGAAGGGTTGGTGGCCAAGTTCCCAGGCTCCATAATTGCCGTCTCGGACCAGTTTCCTGACCCCATAACGCTAGTAGTAGGTCTGGACTACCTCGACTAGTTGAGCCGATTTCGGGCTAAAAAATTACTTGACTTTATTAGGCCAATCAAGGCTAGAGTAGTAAACGGTCGTAGAAAAAGCCCTAGCTTCATAAGCTTTCGGTTTAGTAATGCATTCCTGGATCCCCCGGTTTGGAAGCGACTCGGTTAGATCTATTGGTCGAAGCCGCATTCAAACTAGGCAACAGGAGATACAAATGGCACAAGGAACCGTAAAGTGGTTCAACGCTGAGAAGGGCTTCGGCTTTATTACTCAGGACGGTGGAGCGGACGTATTCGTTCACTTCTCAGCTATCCAGGGTGATGGCTACAAGGAGCTCAAGGAGAACCAGCGCGTTGAGTTCGAAGTAAAGAACGGCGACAAAGGCCCTCAGGCCGACGCCGTGAACCTAATCTAGGACCACCTAGACTTTCACGGGAAAGCCGCTACCTTTCGGGGTAGCGGCTTTTCTCATGCCCTACCCACTTGCACTCTCAGCCTTAGAGTGCCAAAATTGAGTTAGCACTCAAACAAATAGAGTGCTAATCCTTATACCAACTTCGGGAGAAACCCAAAAATGGCAAAAATTATCACTTTCAATGAAGAAGCCCGCCGTGGCTTAGAGCGCGGACTAAATATCCTCGCAGACACCGTGAAGGTCACCCTTGGCCCACGTGGACGTAACGTCGTTCTTGAGAAAAAGTGGGGAGCACCCACCATTACCAATGACGGTGTTTCCATTGCTAAGGAGATCGAGCTAGAAGACCCATTCGAAAGAATTGGTGCGGAGCTAGTTAAAGAAGTTGCTAAGAAGACAGACGACGTAGCCGGAGACGGAACTACCACTGCAACTGTTTTGGCTCAGGCACTTGTTCGCGAAGGACTTCGTAACGTAGCAGCAGGAGCAGATCCAATTACGCTAAAGCGCGGAATTGAGAAAGCTGTTGAAGCAGTTATCAAAGAACTTTTGGCAAACGCTAAGCCAGTTGAGACCAAAGAGCAGATTGCTGCAACCGCATCTATTTCTGCAGGCGACCCTGTAATCGGTGAGCTAATTGCGGAAGCAATTGACAAGGTTGGCCGTGAAGGTGTTGTAACAGTAGAAGAGTCAAACACTTTTGGAATCGAATTACAGCTAACTGAAGGTATGAGATTCGACAAGGGTTACGTCTCGGCATACATGGTTACCGACCCAGAGCGTCAGGAAGCAGTTCTTGAAGACGCTTACGTGCTAATCGTGAACTCCAAGATCTCGAACATCAAGGATGTTCTTCCTGTTGTTGACAAGGTAATCCAGGCTGGAAAGCCACTTCTTGTTATCGCAGAAGACATCGAGGGTGAAGCACTAGCTACCCTGATCGTGAACAAGATTCGTGGAATCTTCAAGTCTGTTGCCGTCAAGGCTCCTGGCTTTGGTGACCGTCGTAAGGCAATGTTGCAAGACATCGCAATCTTGACCGGTGGCCAGGTTATCTCTGAAGAGGTAGGCCTGAAGCTAGAAAACACCGACCTAACCATGTTGGGACGCGCTCGCAAGATCGTTGTTACCAAGGACGAGACCACAATCGTTGAGGGTTCTGGAGACAAGGACCAGATTGCTGGCCGAGTCGAGCAGATCCGTCGCGAAATCGAAGCCACTGACTCTGACTACGACCGCGAAAAGCTACAGGAGCGTCTAGCCAAGCTTTCCGGTGGAGTTGCAGTTATCAAAGCTGGAGCAGCAACCGAGGTTGAGCTAAAAGAGCGCAAGCACCGCATCGAAGATGCAGTTCGTAACGCCAAGGCTGCTGTTGAAGAAGGAATTGTGGCTGGTGGTGGCGTTGCGCTACTACAGGCTGGCAAGACTGCATTCAGCAAGCTAAAGCTCACAGGCGACGAGGCAACCGGAGCGAACATCGTTCGCGTTGCAATCTCTGCACCTTTGAAGCAGATTGCGATCAACGCAGGACTTGAGCCAGGCGTTGTTGCCGACAAGGTTGAGAACCTACCTTCAGGACACGGTCTAAACGCCGCAACCGGAGAGTATGTTGACATGCTTGCCGCTGGCAT
>WLDW01000094.1 GCA_009704605.1 Actinomycetota bacterium | reverse complement strand
GGGTCCGATGAAACTTCGGACCCGATCGATCAGGAGTTAGCTGACTTAGTTGAGCAAACCGGACCAATAAGCAAAGAAGCAGAGCTTCTTGCTGATTTGCAGCGTCTGCAGGCAGAATTCGTAAACTACAAAGCCCGAGTTGAGCGCGACAGAGATCAAGCGAGAAATTCGGCAATTGTTGAAGTGCTTCGATCTTTGCTGCCAGCACTTGATGATTTAGAGCGTGCAGAAGCTCACGGCGATCTTGAGGGAACACCGTTTATGGCGGTAGTTACAAAGATTCGCAGTGCGGGTGACAAGTTTGGCCTGAAGAAATTTGCCTTGAAGGGCGAAAAGTTTGATCCAGAAATACATAACGCCCTAGCCCAAGTTCCAAGCAAAGACGTGACAGAGCCCACCATCAACGAGGTAGTTGAGGCGGGATTCATGATTGATGACCGACTTATTCGCCCAGCGATGGTCTCAGTGCTAGTCCCGGAGCAGGATTAACCCATGGCTAGCCAAGACTGGTTTGAGAAGGATTTCTATCAGACGCTTGGCCTACCCAAAGACGCTTCCGAATCTGACGTCAAAAAGACCTACCGAAAACTAGCTAGGCAGTATCACCCGGACTCCAATCCAGGAGATGCCAAGGCTGAAGCCAAGTTCAAGGAAATCAGCGAAGCATTCTCGGTTTTATCCGACGCCGAACAGCGCAAAGAGTATGACGCAATCAAGGCAATGGGTTCGGGTGCTAGATTCACTTCCGGCGGTCAAGGTGCCGGCGGAGGATTCGAAGATGTTTTCTCAAACATCTTTGGTGGTCGTGGTGGTGGCTTCGGTGGTGGCTTTGGAGGATTCGATTTTGGTCCAACTGCAGGGATTGACCTAACAGCAAGAACCTCGATTGACTTTATCGATTCCATCAAGGGCGCAACAATCAAGCTAAGCCTGCAGGGAATGGAATCTTTGAACGTGAAGATTCCAGCCGGAGTTGTTGATGGTCAAAAAATCAAACTTCGCGGCAAGGGAAGACCTTCACCAAACGGTGGACCATCTGGAGATCTAATTGTCACCGTTCGGGTAAAACCGCATCCTGTATTTATTCGCGATGGAATCAACTTGCGCGTAGTAGTTCCGGTTACATTCACTGAGGCAGCTCTTGGCGCAACTATCTCTGTTCCAACATTGGGAGCAGAACCAGTAAAGCTCAAGATTCATCCTGGAATTCCAAACGGCCGTGTGCTTCGCATCAAAGGCCGCGGTGTTGATCTTGGTAACAACCGTGGAGACCTACTTGCAACAGTTGAAGTTGCGGTCCCTTCACACTTATCTGAAAAAGCCAAGAAAGCTCTTTTGGAATTTGACGAACAAATGCCGAAAGAAGATCCAAGAGCAGAACTTAACTCCAAAGCTGGATTGCTGTAAGTAGGGGAGGTGGGAAATGACTGAGCTAGATGAAAACACTCCGCTCTTTGTAATTTCCGTTGCTGCCGAGCTTGCCCTAATGCACCCTCAGACACTCAGGCAATATGACCGCCTTGGATTAGTTTCACCCTCTAGAACCGCAGGTCAATCTCGCAGGTACACAATGCGAAATGTTGCACAGCTTCGCGAGATCGCAAGACTCTCAACAGAGGGAGTTTCGCTAGAGGGAATCAAGCGCATTTTGGAACTTGAAAATCAAAACATCGAACTCAAAAAACGCGTGAGAGATTTAGAGCAAGCGTTAGCAAATGAAATGTTGAACCGCCCTGGCGCAAGAATATTCTCCGCCGGTGACCAAGGTGTTGAGAGCTTGCTTGCCGGAAAGAGACCTGCCAGATCCACTCAAGTTGTTTTATGGAGAGCCAGATAGTTAATCCAGATTTGGATTAGGAAATCTCCACAACCACCGGAACGTGATCGCTTGGACCTTCACCTTTTCGCTCGTCTCGCTCAATCTTTGCTGCAGTGACTTTTTCAGCAAAAGAATCCGAACCTAAAATGAAATCAATTCGCATGCCTTCATTTCTTGGAAAGCGAAGTTGCTGGTAGTCCCAGTAGGTATATCCTTCTGGGATTAGTTTTCGAACAACATCTTGCAAACCAATTTGCTCGAAGGCTTCGAAAGCTTGGCGCTCTGCTGCCGAGACGTGAGTGGAGCCAGCAAAAAAGTTAATGTCCCAAACGTCGGTATCAAGTGGTGCGATATTGAAATCCCCCATTAGCGCCAAAGGCGTCGAAGGATCATTTTCCAAACTCTCTGCGGTAATCGAAGCTAGACGATCGAGCCATTCGAGCTTGTAGGCGTAGTGAGGATCATCCAAAGTTCTCCCGTTTGGAACATACAAACTCCACAACCTGACTCCGTCAAAGGTAGCCGCTATTGCCCTTGCCTCTTCTTTGGTTTCTGGACCAAAGCCAGGCATTCCTGTGAAACCTATTTCGATGTCCTCTGCTGGAATTTTGGATGCGAATGCAACACCGTTCCATTGGTTGAGTCCATGCATGGTGATTTGATAGCCAGCTTCTTCAAACGGGGCATATGGAAATTGATCTGGCTTGCACTTAATCTCTTGCATTGCCAAAACATCGGTTCCAGAGGCCTCTAGGTAAGCCAATACCCTTCCAACACGGGTTCTTATGGAGTTCACGTTCCAGCTGGCTATTTTCACTCCTTAAACTTATAGCTATGACTTCAAGCGCTAGCGACAAAGCAAAACTTGTTCAACTGATCAAGGACTTAGCTGTTGTCCACGGAAAAGTGACCCTTTCTAGCGGACTTGAAGCCGATTATTACGTTGATCTTCGACGAGCAACGCTGCATCATGAGGCAGCGCCTCTAATTGGCAAGCAAATGATTCAAATGCTCGAAGAAGCAGGGATCAAAAACTTTGATGCCGTTGGCGGACTAACCATGGGAGCAGATCCAGTGGCCACCGCAATGCTGCATCAAGCAAGCACTTTGGGTAAAAAAGTTGACGCCTTCGTGGTTCGTAAAGAAGCAAAGGCTCACGGTATGGGCCGTCAGGTAGAGGGGCCAGAGGTTTCAGGTAAGTCGCTTATTGTTATTGAAGACACATCAACTACCGGGGGATCACCACTAACCGCGGCCGCTGCATTGGAAAAAGCCGGCGGCAAGATTTTGGCGGTTGCAACCGTGGTGGATAGGAATACCGGTGCCAGACAGGCTATCGAAGCAAAAGGCTATCGTTACCTGTCACTTATCTCGTTAGAGGAATTAGGTTTATAAATTGAGTAGTAGTCGAGGCATTGCCTCGTACATTTTTGTCGAGCTGTCCAATATCACCAGCGTTATCGCTGGCTCCATGGTCTTTATTGCGCTTCCCTGGTTGGCTCTGGAAATTACTGGATCAGCAGCAATGGCTGGTGCAGTTGTTGCACTTACGGCAATTCCTGGATTATTTCTGAGTCCAATACTTGGAACAATCGTTGATCGCATTGGTCGAAAAGTCAGCGCGATTATTTCTGAAAGTCTCTCAGCCGTTGCAATTTTGCTGATTCCAGTTGTTCACAGTTTTGTTGAAATTGGATTCGTACTATTAGTCGTTCTTGCAACGGCACGGGCCATTGTGAACCCAGCAGCCTCGACTGCGAGAAAATCAATCATTCCGGATATCGCAGGACCGGCAAGAATTTCCCTAGAGCGCGCAAACTCAATTCACGAAGCGGTTTTTGCAACCGGTTTTGCCATTGGTCCTGCGGTGGGAGCTGCCTTCATTGCGTTAATCGGTCCTTTCGATGTGTTCATAGTGGTGGCAGTGTTTTCCGCTCTATCTTCAATTTCAGCCATGCTGATCAACACTGTTGAGCACCGAGGTGACGGTGTATCTGAAACTGGAAGCTTGCTTCGCGATACCGCTCTTGGCATCAAGACGATATCGCAAACCCCAGCTGTGCTAATAGGTATGAGCTTTGTTTTGACTCTTGCAATGATTTATCTTCCAACCGAGATGGTTATTCTCCCGGCCCATTTCAATGCGCTAGATTATGCAACCGGACTTGGAATCTTGATTTCAACGATGGCTGGAGCTTCTGTTCTTGGAGCATTACTTTTCGAGACTCTTCAGAAATATCTGAGCTATTCAACAATTTTGAAATTCGGCTTTATAGGTCTTGGGCTTTCAGT
>WLDW01000093.1 GCA_009704605.1 Actinomycetota bacterium | reverse complement strand
GAATGCTCTCGTATTCGTCTTTTTTGAGTCCCAGTTCTGACCAAGGCTGCTGCTTGTCTGGATCGGCTTGCGCTTGTTTAGTGGTGTCGATAATCATGCGCTAACAACCGAATTCAAAACCGACTGGAAGATCTTCAGACCATCGATACCTGAGCGCATCGCAACTGGGGAGTCTGGACCAAAGCCAGGTTCAACCGCGTGCTCTGGGTGAGGCATTAAACCAACCACGTTGCCGCGTTCGTTTCTAAGTCCCGCGATGTCATTCATTGAACCGTTTGGGTTCACATCGAGATATCTAAAGGTAATTAGGCCTTCACCCTCGAGCATCTTGATGGTCTCTTTGGTTGCGATGTAACCACCCTCGCCGTTTTTTAGCGGGATGGTTATTTCATCACCTTTTTGAAAAGCGTTAGTCCAGGCACTGTCAACATTTTCCACCCGAAGCTTTTGGTCTCTGCAAACGAAGTGTTGTTTTTCGTTGCGAATTAATCCACCTGGCAACAGGTGTGATTCGACCAAGATTTGGAAACCGTTACAGATTCCCAAGACAGGCAGACCCTGGTTGGCTTGTTTCATGATGGTTTGCATAACCGGTGCCTGAGCAGCAATAGCTCCGCAGCGAAGGTAGTCACCGTAGCTAAAGCCTCCAGGAAGAACGACAGCGTCTACTTTTTTAATTGATGAGTCTGCATGCCATAAAGAAACTGGTTCACCACCAGCGAGTCTGATTGCTCTTGCGGCGTCGCGGTCATCTAAAGATCCAGGGAAAGTGACGACGCCTATTTTCATTGCTTAGTCTTGCTCCACAGTCACCGAGACAACGTCCTCGATAACTCCGTTCGTTAGGAAACTCTCTGCGATTTTTTGGGCCTCGGCTAATTGGGCAGCCGTTGGGGTTGATGAGTAATGCAATTCAATACGCTTACCGATACGAACTGCCTTGATTGCCTTGTGACCGGAACGCTCTAGGGCCTTGGCTACGGCCTTACCCTGCGGATCTAGTAGGTCTTGCTTTGGCATCACCTGAACGACAATTTTCGGCAACTAGTGGCCCCCTATGGTGGCTAAAACAATCTGGGAATAGCTTGAGTTTACTGGTTCGCGTCCGTGAGCTTTTTACGCAACTCCGCATAACGCGAACTTACCTTCTCAACTAGCTCTGGGCTCAAAACAGTTGGCGGGTTTGAGCCCTCGGGATCCCAAATCTGAAGCAGCCAGTTCCGAACAATCTGCTTATCAAAGCTCTCTACAGTGTTGCCTTGCTCATAGGCCTGCTTATCCCAGTACCTACTGGAGTCAGGAGTGAGAACCTCATCGGCAAGAACGAGCTCTTGGCTCTTTGGGTCCCTACCAAATTCGAACTTGGTATCTGCAAGAACTAAGCCAGCCTGGAGCGCAATCGCGCTTGCTTGGTTGAAAATCTCAATTGAAGTCGACCGCAATTTCTGTGCTACCTCTTCACCAACAAGCGCAACCACCTTGGCAAAGTCAATGTTTTGATCATGTTCGCCGAGCTCCGCTTTGAAAGCCGGAGTGAAGATTGGCTCGGGTAACTTGTCGCCATCCTTCAAACCCGTTGGGAGCTTGATGCCACAGATTTCTCCGGTTGCTAAATATTCTTTGTATCCAGAGCCAGCGATATAACCTCGCACCACGCATTCCACTGGATACATTTCAAGCTTTTTCGCTACCGTTGCCCGATGCGCAACTTCAGCTGGAGCAGCAACATTCTGCACTAGATGATTTGGAACATTCAGTTTTTCAAACCAAAAATTAGTTATTGCAGTTAGGTTCTCACCTTTATCAGGAATCGCTGGAGACAAGATGTTGTCAAAAGCGCTTATGCGATCAGAGGCGACAATCAAGACCAAATCAGATTGTGAGGAATCTTCTGATTCGTAAAGATCTCGTATCTTGCCACTGTAAAAATGTTTCCAGCCAGGAAGTTTCTCTGCCACGTTACTGCGCTACCTTTGCCGCAATATCGGTTCGGTAGTGAGAACCATCGAGCGTTATCTTCGATAAAGCCTTATAGGCACGCTTACGTGCTTTCTTGAAATTCTTTCCTGTTGCAACTACAGATAGCACTCGTCCAACATCTGATCCGAAGCAAATCTCAACACCGGATACTCGCTGCGCTTTCTTGATGCCTTTTACCTCGCGAACTGGTGCCTGGTGAGCTGGGTAGCCCTCGCTTGCCAATACGACAGTTACTGCAACATCCTGGGTGAACTGTGCATCCGAGGCATTTTCAAGATGCCCTGTTGCTGCTTTGTAGAGCAAAGCCTCTAACGGGGTGATCAGTCTTTGCAACACAACTTGGGTCTCTGGATCACCGAATCTGGCGTTGAATTCTATGACTCTGATTCCTCGATCGGTAACAATTAATCCGCAATACAAAAGTCCAACAAATGGTGCACCTAATCTGGTGAGCTCGTTGATTGTTGGTAGCGCAACTGTGTCTTCAACTTCCTGGATGAAGGTTTCAGGTAGCCACGGCAGGGGACTGTATGCACCCATGCCACCGGTGTTCGGACCCTTATCGTTATCGAAAGCTCGCTTGAAATCTTGGGCTGGAGTTAGTGGCATTACGGATTTTCCATCCGAAAGGAAAAACAAGCTCACTTCTTGGCCTGCAAGAAATTCTTCGACCAGAATTCCCATGTGGATATACTCGGCAGCGTGTTCTAGGGCAGCTTTTGAATCTTCGGTAACGATGACACCTTTACCGGCAGCTAAACCATCAGCCTTGATTACATAAGGAGCACCAAAGTCCTCCATCGCTTGTTCTACGTCTTCTATTGTTTTGCACTGCCTTGCCATGCCTGTTGGCACGCCAGCTGCTGACATGATTTGCTTTGCAAAAGATTTACTGCCTTCAAGCTGGGCAGCAACTTGGCTTGGCCCAAATACAGCAACGCCTTGTGCTCTTAAGGAATCAGACACCCCTGCAACAAGGGGAGCTTCAGGACCGATGATGGCAAGTTCAATTCCTTGCTCAAGAGCTAGTTTGTCGACAGCCAGGCGGTCAGTGATATCAATGTTTGGTTCGCACTCAACTTCTTGGGCGATGCCTTTGTTACCGGGGGCGACCAAAATTTCTTGTGGGCTGGTTCCGGTTCTGATTAGGGCTTTCACAATCGCGTGCTCTCTAGCACCCTGACCCAAAATCAGTATCTTCATCTTCCTTAGTTTAGTTAGCTTGAACAAAGTCACTTTTGGAAGTTTGTAGGCTGTAGCTGTGCTTCGAAGAAAGATTTCCGCCTCGGATGGCCAAGCTGCTATCCAAAGCTTTCAAGCAGGATCGGCAACCAGCCAAGAGCTTGCAACCGCGGTTAGGTTCTTGCTCGAAGAGCTGGGGACCAGACACCCCGGAGCCGCAGTTGAAGTTCGGGTCCCGCCCCTTGGCGCTGTGCAGTGTGTGGCAGGCCCCACTCATACTCGTGGCACTCCATCCAACGTTGTTGAGCTCGGCCCAGAGGCATGGCTTGCCCTTGCCCTTGGGGCCGAGAGCTTCGAGGAACTAATCGGGCAAGGAAAATTGACCGCCTCGGGCAATAGGTCAGACCTAACTGATTTGTTCCCTATATTTAAAGCGTGAGCCAAACCCCCATAGTTTCAAATGCAGAGGTAAACATACGGCGCGCTCCAAAGTATTTACATTTCGCTCTTACTGGTTTTGTCTTCGGAATTCTTGTGGCACTAGTTTTTGGCCTTAGCTCGCCGGCAATCGTTGGACTACTGATTGTTTTTGGTGGCATTGCAGGTGGCGGAACTGGAATCATTCTCGCCCTAGTGTTTGATGCAATCTACCGATCTCGTGGCAAGAAACTTATGGCAACGAAAGTGAACGAGTGATTCGCGGCGACGGCAGACTAAATCATGCTCTGCTTCCTGGAGAAAAAGGTCCACAGGATCAGTGTGGAGTTTTCGGCGTTTGGGCTCCAGGCGAAGAAGTTTCTAAGCTCACCTATTTTGGTCTTTATGCGCTGCAGCACCGCGGACAAGAGTCCGCGGGTATCGCAACTTCAAATGGAAAGAAACTTCTTGTCTACAAAGACATGGGACTTGTCTCACAGGTTTTTTCTGAATCAGCACTTGAATCCCTGGTGGGTCACGT
>WLDW01000092.1 GCA_009704605.1 Actinomycetota bacterium | reverse complement strand
TCCTCACCGCTGATCCACTTGCTAGATCCATCTTGGGCGGCCGCGCGACCATCGATACTGCTTGCCCACTTCAAAGTAACAAAAGGTCTTTTGTGTTTTGCGGCCGTTAGCCACACTCTTGCCTGACGGTCTGCTTTACCGGCATGAAACCCCGCTACAACTTCAATGCCTGCGCTGCGCAAAGTTTCTGCACCACCGCTTGACTCATCACCTGGATCTAAAGAAGCAAACACAACTTTGCTTACTCCTGCCTCAATCAAGGCTTTTGCGCACGGACCGGTTTTACCAGTGTGATTGCATGGTTCCAAAGTCACGATTGCAGTTGAACCTTGGGGAAGTTTTGATGCTCCGTTGAGCGCAGCTTTCATGGCAACAACTTCGGCATGGTCAGTCCCAGAACCCTTGTGGTATCCCTCACCGATTAGCTCGCCCTCGGCGTTTAGAATCACTGCACCAACCTGGGGATTTACTCCGGTTACTGGTCCATTTAGGGCAAGCTCAAGCGCGCGAGTCATCGCGTCATCGAGGCTTAGCTTGGACATATTTCTACCCTTGTTCGTATTTGAACCTCGGGGTAGTGGAATGGGAAAGTAGAGTCAACCGAATTGGCGCTTAAAACGCCAACGACTGACCCTAGGTTCTTCTCCCATCCGGACTTTAACCGTCGGCTCTGGAATTTCACCAAATCAACCGAATTAGAGCTTTTTCAAGATCTGATTCGGGTCGCGGGCTATACCGCCGGCTCAGATTTTCACTGACCCCGAAGAACGTTGTTACGTTTCTATCCTTACAGATAACTAGAGATAGTGCCCAAAATGTTTCAGGCTCCCAGCTAACTCCTAGGAATCAAGCCAATTTTGTCGTAGACGCTGGCCAATGTGGCCTCGGCTAGTTCGTTGGCACGAGCTGAACCAGATGCCAACAGACTATCTAGCTCATCGGTGTTTTCGAGCAGTTCGGTGGCTCGTTGCCTAATGGGTTCGATTACAGCGATGACAGCGTCGGCAACTTCGGTCTTCAGGTCTCCGTAACCTTTGCCAGCAAAGGCTGCTTCCAAATCTTTGACTGACTTGCCTGATACGGCTGAATAGATTCCAAGCAGGTTTGAAACCCCCGCCTTGTTTTCGGCGTCAAATCTGATTTCACTATCGGTGTCAGTTACTGATCCTTTGATCTTTTTCACAGTGACGCTGGAATCATCCATGATGTTGATGGTTCCTTTTGGTTCGTTCGATTTAGACATTTTTGCAGTTGGATTCTGAAGATCATAAATCTTGGCAGTTTCTTTCAAGATGTGAGCTTCGGGAATAGTAAAAGTCTCGCCGAATCTGGAATTGAATCGCATCGCAAGATCCCTGGTTAGCTCAAGGTGCTGTCTTTGATCCTCGCCAACCGGAACCTTCTTTGGTTGATAAAGAAGTATGTCCGCTGCCTGCAAGACCGGGTAAGTGAACAATCCAACTGATGCCGAGTCACTGTCTGCTTTTTGTGACTTGTCTTTGAACTGAGTCATGCGGCTAGCCTCGCCAAATCCAGTTATGCAATTTAGCACCCAAGCAAGTTGAGCGTGTGCTGGGACCTGCGACTGAATAAACAACGTTGACTTATTCGGGTCAATTCCGGCTGCAATGTATTGCGCAGCAGTTCGGCGAGTGTTTGCAAGAAGCTGCTTTGGGTCTTGGGGGACTGTGATGGCGTGGAGATCAGCGATCATGTAATAAGCGTTGAATTCTTCTTGCATCGCTACCCAGTTATTGAGCGCGCCCAGATAGTTTCCAAGGTGCAGAGAATCGGCAGAAGGCTGCATGCCGCTTAGAAGATTAGCTTTGCTCACCTTAGATAGCGTATTCCACAGTTACCGGGGAATGGTCAGTCCAACGCGCGTCATAACTTGGCGCCCTGTGTACTTTGTACTTTCCAGACACCTTTGCAAGAGCTGGAGTTGCTAGGTGGTAGTCAATTCTCCAGCCGGCATCGGTGTCAAACGCCTGACCTCTATAGGACCACCAGGTGTATGGGCCAGGTTTGTTTGGGTGGCTAGCTCGACCGATATCAACCCAACCTTGCTTGCCCATCAACGTGTCGAAGTAGGCACGCTCCTCAGGTAGGAAGCCAGCGTTTTTTACGTTGCCTTTCCAGTTCTTGATATCCAGCTCAGTGTGACCAACATTCAAATCCCCAACCACCAAAGCCAAAGCTTGCTCTTTGGTGAGCTTTGCCATGCGAGCTTGCATTGCTTCTAGAAACTTGTATTTTTCAACCTGCTTGGGTGTATCAACTTCACCGGAGTGAACGTAGCAACTAACAACGGTGACACTCTTGCTGCCAACTTTGAAGACACCTTCTAGCCAACGCCCTGCTGAATCAAAGTCTTTGGCGCCGAGGGCAACTTTAGATGCGACTGCGGGAACTTTGCTTACAAGTGCAACACCGGCTCGTCCTTTGGCGGACGCTTCATCATGCAGGATGTGCCACTTACCGCCATTAACTGCAAGTCCACCGTGTTCATGAAACAACTCATCTAAGTCAGCTCTGCTTGCCCGAACTTCCTGAAGAGCGAGAACATCGGCGGTAGATTTTTTCAGCCAATCACCCATGCCGTTACGAAAGGCTGCGCGCACTCCATTGACATTGATTGTTGCAACTTCAAAGGGTTTATTGGTGGGCACTAAAAGCTCACTAAGACTGCGTCACCTTGAACTTCGACAGTTATCTTGCCTAATGCTCGCTGGGCAGGACCTTTAATTACAGATCCATCATCGGCGTTATAAACAGCGCCGTGGTTATCGCAGACAATCTCCGAGTTAGAAACATTACTCATCACAAATCCTGCATGTGTGCACACCGCACTAAATGCGCGGAAAACATCCTGTGAGGGGTGAGTAATCAATATTGGTGTTCCAGAAACATCAAACTTCTTTCCAGAACCGACAGGAATATCTGTTGTCTTGCAAACCTCTACAGCTGCAGATGCGTTTTGAGCAGGAGCCTCAGATTCAGTTGCGCCTGGCTGGACTTCCGCCTGTGGGGCACATGCCGCCAAAGCAGTTACCGCAGATACACCAACGGCGGAGGCGATTACTGCGCGACGGGAAACCATTACGGTCTACCCTTCAGAATTGCCTGCTTAACCTCGGCAATAGCTTTTGTCACCTGAATTCCTCGTGGACATGCTTCGGTGCAGTTGAAAGTAGTGCGGCAGCGCCAGACACCTTCTTTATCGTTCAAGATGTCGAGTCTTAGCTCGGCACCTTCATCGCGGGAGTCAAAGATGAAGCGGTGGGCGTTGACGATAGCGGCTGGGCCAAAGTACTGACCGTCGGTCCAGAACACTGGGCAGCTCGTGGTACAGGCAGCACACAAAATGCATTTTGTGGTGTCGTCGTAGCGTGCGCGCTGCTCAGGGGACTGCAGTCTTTCTTTTTCTGGGTTGGCTCCAGCAATCAAGAAAGGGTTGATGTCGCGGTAGGCCTTGTAGAAAGGCTCCATGTTGACAATCAAGTCTTTTTCAACAGGCAAACCCTTGATTGGCTCGATGTAAATCGGCTGAGTGATGTCTAGATCCTTGATTAGCGTCTTGCAAGCCAAACGGTTTCTTCCGTTTATTCTCATGGCATCCGACCCACACACACCGTGTGCACAGGATCTGCGGAAAGTCAGTGAACCATCAATTTCCCACTTGATCTTGTGCAAGGCATCTAGAACGCGATCGGTTCCATACATAAGTACGTCGTAGTCAACCCACTTAGCTTCTTCGCTGGTCTCCGGGTCAAAGCGGCGGACCATGAGAGTAACCATGAAAGATGGGATCTCGGCTATTTCTTTAACGCTCTCGACCATTAGTACTTACGCTCCATAGCTGGGTAGTTGGTAACAACAACTGGCTTCCAATCAACCCGGATGTCTTCCCCAGGCTTGGCTGGAACAACCTTGGTTTTGTATGCCATGGAGTGAACCATGAAGTCTTCATCGTTTCTGGTCTCGTAATCTTCACGGAAGTGACCACCGCGGCTTTCTCTGCGCTCGCGAGCGGTCATTACCAAAACCTCGGCAAGATCGAACAAGAAACCTAGTTCGATTGCTTCCAGCAGGTCAGTGTTGAATCGCTTCCCGCGGTCTTGAACTGCGATGTT
>WLDW01000091.1 GCA_009704605.1 Actinomycetota bacterium | reverse complement strand
TTCAAGGACATGTGGAAGAAAGTAGCAATCAAGTCAGTGGATGCTGCTGCCCACAGCACACCGTAGAAAGTCACTCCAGCAGCTCCGATGGCTGTGCGAGTAGGAGCGTTTCTTGGACGGTCTAGAACGTGGTGCTCACGCTTGTCAGCGGTGACCCAGGCTTCGATGAATGGGTATACCGCAACCAAAGCGAGGAATACTAAGGATCCAACCAGTGGAATCAGAACACCAAATGGGTATGTGTGCCCAAACAAGATTATGTCCAAATTGCTAGGAGCAAGACGTAGTGCGCCATCTAACCATCCGATGTACCAGTCAGGTTGAGTTCCAGCGGAAACAGGGGAGGGGTCATAGGGACCGTAGTTCCAAATTGGGTTAATAGTGAACGTCGCCGAGATCAGCATCACCACGCCAAATACGATGAAGAAGAATCCACCAGCCTTAGCAACATACACAGGCATCAGCGGGTAACCAACTACGTTCTCATCGGTTCTACCGGGGCCCGAGTAGTGGGTGTGCTTGTGAATAACGACCATGAACAAGTGAATCGCGATGAAGATAAGAATCAACGCAGGAACTAAAAGGATGTGCAAACCATAGAGCCTTGCAACAATTTCTGTTCCTGGGAACTCGCCCCCGAATAGACCTGAAGAAATACTGGTACCAATTACTGGAATACCCTTAATCATTCCATCGATGATGCGAAGGCCGTTTCCAGACAACAGATCATCAGGCAACGAGTAACCGGTGAAGCCAGCTGCCATTCCCAAGATAAACAGCATGAAGCCAACTACCCAGTTGATTTCGCGTGGCTTGCGGAAAGCTCCGGTGAAGAAAACTCTAAGCATGTGAAGTCCTGCAGCAGCAACAAACAACAGAGCAGACCAGTGATGAACCTGACGCATCAACATACCACCACGAATCTCAAAGGATATATCCAGAGAAGAAGCGTATGCGATGGACATCTGTGCGCCCTTAAGCGGGACGTAGGAACCGTCATAGATAATCTCAGTCATAGCTGGTTGATAGAAAAATGTTAGGAAGGTTCCAGAAATCAAAAGAATCACGAAGCTGTAAAGAGCTACCTCGCCAAGCATGAAAGACCAGTGATCGGGGAAGACCTTGCGACCAAAGTTTTTGAGGATGCCTCCAACGCCTAGACGCTCGTCTAGGTAGTTAGCGGTAGAGGCGAGTGCGCCTTCTGGCTTCTTTTCAGTAACTGCGGTTGTCATCTTTAGCGCTCCCAAAAGCTAGGGCCAACTGGTTCTAAGAAATCACTTTGTGCGATTAAGTAACCTTCTGCGTCAACCGAAATCGGAAGCTGCGGAAGAGGGCGTGAGGCTGGACCAAATACCACCTTGCAGTGCTCGGTCACATCGAATGTTGACTGATGGCATGGACACAACAAGTGGTGAGTGTGCTGCTCGTAGAGAGCAACCGGGCAACCGACGTGGGTACAAATCTTTGAGTAAGCAACAATGCCGTCGTAAGACCAGCCTTTTTTGCTCTCATCTTCTTTGAGATCTTCTTGGTTTAATCGCACTAGCAGCACAGCGGCCTTGGCTTTTTCTTCGAGCTTATGCTCGTGCATCTCGGCAAGACCTTCTGGGATCACGTGGAATACAGAACCCAAAGTTACATCCGAAGCCTTGATTGGAATTCCAGTTGGATCCTTGGTGAGCCTAGTACCTTTTTTCCACATGGTGTGACGCAAGCTGTCACCAACGACGGGACCCAAATCGCCAAACACAACAAGCGCTGGCAGTGGGAAAAGAGCAAGCGCTCCATACATAGTTCTGCGAATTAGCTTCCGGCGAGAAAAGCCAGATTCCTGATCCGCAAGCTTCACAATTTCAACCGCTGCAGCACGAACATCTTCGCTGCCGCGAGTCTGGTGACGCGCTTCTGAAACTTCAAAGTCAGGCATCAGAGTCTTTGCCCAGTGGACTGCGCCAATTCCGATGCCAAGAAGTGAAAGCGTCATACCAAGACCGAGCCACAAGTTGTTTGCACGGACTGTTGAGAGATCTTCGGTGATCGGGAAAGCAACGTAAGCCCATAACGCAAAGAAGCTTCCAACAACTGACAACAAAAATAGAACAGCTACCTGGCGTTCTGCGTTCTTGGCATGCTTGGGGGACTTGTCGGTCATTCGAACGCGGTGGGGCGCAAGACCTGGATCGCCAATCTTGTCCTGGGAGATTACCGCAAGACCGGATTCGAATTCATGCTCGAAGCCTTCAGCTTCTTTGCTTCGTTCTAAGTCCTTGCCAGCCAACTAAGTTCTCCCTCTAATTCGATTTCGCTGCGAGCCATACGGTTATGCCAATGATTCCGCCAAGACCGAAAATCCAAACAAAAAGTCCTTCTGCAACTGGGCCAAGGCTTGCTAGCGCATAGCCACCGGCAGATTCGTTCTCATCCATGTAAGCCAGGTAGGTGATTATGTCTTGCTTGTCTGTTGGGGTCAGATTGGAATCGTTGAACACTGGCATGTTCTGAGGTCCAGTAATCATAGCCTCATAGGTGTGCTTGGCCGAAACACCTTTCAGAACAGGTGCGTATTTACCTTCGGTTAGTGCACCTCCGGCTCCAACAGCGTTGTGACACATCGCGCAGTTGATTCTAAATAGCTCGCCACCGTGTGCAGCGTCTCCGGTTGCTTCAAGATACTTGTCGTCTGGAATCGCAGGACCAGGAGCTAGCGATGCAACGTAAGCTGCCATTAGTCCAATCTGCTCTTCAGTGAACTGAACAGTCTTCTTCGGAAGTTGAGGACCAGAGCCTTGACCTGGCATACGCCCAGATCCAACTTGGAAGTCAACTGAAGCCGCACCAACACCAATAAGGCTTGGGCCAGCTTTTGTTCCTTCGGAGTTCAACCCGTGGCAGCTAGCGCAGTTGGATAGAAAGAGCTTTTTACCTTCTGCGATTTGATCAGCTGTGTAAGCAGTTGCCACATTAGATTCGACAACGCTTGTTGCAACAGCGAAGCCTCCACCGGAAAACAGCAATCCGGCAGCGATGACGATAGTCGCCGCTAGCGGAGAGCGGCGTGAGCCGTTAAGTCTTCTTCTAAGTGACATCAATTGCTTTCTTTATTTCAAAACGTAAATGATTAGGAAGAGGCCGATCCAAACAACATCAACAAAGTGCCAGTAGTAAGACACCACAATTGCGCTAGTGGCCTCTAGGTGACCGTACTTTTTTGCGGCAAAAGTTTTTGCAATGACAAGTAAGAAGGCAATTAGTCCACCTGTCACGTGTAGCGCGTGGAATCCCGTGGTGATGTAGAACGCGCTCCCGTAAGAGTTACTGCTTAGAGATACTCCTTCTGAAACCAGCGTTGCGTACTCCAGGACCTGACCTGCCACGAAGATTGCTCCCAGGAAATAGCTGAGGAAGAACCACTCAACTAGACCCCACTTGACCGGCGACAAGCCAGTAGCTCTTGGCTGGAGCCGTTCAGCGGCGAAGACACCGAACTGAGCTGTAAACGAGGAGGCAACAAGAATCAGGGTGTTGATCAGGGCGAAAGTCACATCAAGAATCTGTGTGTCGTTTGCCCAAATAGCTGGGGAGTTAGCCCGAAGACTGAAGTACATCGCGAATAGACCCGCGAAGAACATGACCTCGCTGCCAAGCCAAACGATAGTTCCAACCGAGGTCGCACTAGGGCGATTTATCACGATTGGGGCATTTTGGGTCATCTGGGCGGATGTCATACCAATATGATAACCCGAGATTATTGGCATCCAGGGCAATATGCGAGCAAATCCAAAGTGTTTCGGTAATAAGCTGGCGTGATGCCATCGCTCACAAACTGGATTTCAATCCTCGAGAATTTGGATGCCAGGCGCAACCTAACTCGGCAACAGTGTTCTTGGGCTTTGTCTGAAATTATGTCTGGGCAAGCTCCTGAGGCTGAAGTTTCGAATTTTCTTATTGCACTGGGCGCCAAGGGTGAAACGGTTGATGAGCTCGCAGGCCTAGTTGACACGATGCTTCAAAACTGCTTGCAACTGGAAACCGGTAACGATGCTGTGGACATAGTTGGAACCGGCGGTGACATGATCGGTACCGTGAACATCTCCACAATGGCTTCCATCCTCACGGCCGCAGCTGGGATTCCTGTTTTAAAGCACGGTTCGCGATCAGCCTC
>WLDW01000090.1 GCA_009704605.1 Actinomycetota bacterium | reverse complement strand
TCGTAGCCGTTGATACCAACAATCTTCTCGTGAAGCTTTGGTCCAATTACTGTTCCCGCAACCGAGATAACGCTGCCATCGGATAAGACAGCTCTAACTGTGGTCATGTTGCGATACTCATCAGATTGCTTATGGGTCGTTAGCTTCACATCAACCCCACGGGCTTCAGCTAACAGTGGCGCATTGACATAGCTAACCTGATCGGTAACCGCGTTCTGGAAGATTCCCTTTAGGGCAGCAAGCTTCAATACCGAAACATCAAAGGCAGCTATCTCTCCCCTGACTTCCACCTCAACCGAAACCAAAGAAGCCTCAGCCATACCAAACAAAACCTGGCCTAATTTTTCAGCCAAAGAAATACCCGGCTTTACCGAGTCGTCAATGTTGCCACCGGCAACATTGACAGCATCTGGAACTAGATCCCCAGCCAAAGCCAGACGAACCGACTTAGCTACCGAGATACCTGCTTTTTCCTGAGCCTCGTCTGTTGAAGCTCCAAGGTGTGGGGTGACGAGGATGTTGGATAAAGACAATAGCGGTGAGCCCTTAGGGGGCTCACTGTTAAACACATCTAGGCCGGCGCCAGCAATCCGGCCGGTAGTGAGCGCCTCAAGTAAAGCGTCCTCATCGATGATTCCCCCGCGAGAGCAATTAACAATACGTAGCTCTTTTTTGGCCTTAGCGAATTCTTTGGCACCAATAAGCCCAGTGGTTTCTGGGGTCTTAGGAATATGAATCGTAATGAAATCAGATTGCTCCATAACCTCATCTAGGGTTGCTAGGCTCACACCCATCTGCTCAGCCCTCGCTGGAGTCACATAAGGATCAAAACCAATCAATCTGGCTCCAAAGCCAGACAATCTCTCTGCTACCAGTGAACCAATTCTTCCAAGACCGACAATTCCTATGGTCTTATCAAATAGCTCAACACCAGTGAACTTAGATCTTTCCCACTTGTCACTCTTGAGAGAAGCATTGGCATCAGGAATATGTCGAGCTAGAGAAAGAATGTGCCCTATAGCTAGCTCAGCAGCAGAAATAACATTCGAAGTCGGAGCATTAACAACCATCACACCAGCGCTGGTAGCCGCCTTGATATCCACATTGTCTAACCCAACACCAGCTCTAGCAATTACCTTCAGCTGCTTAGCAGCGCCTATTGCCTCAGCGTCAAGCTGCGTGGCAGAACGAACCAGGATAGCTGAGGCGGTTGCCAGCTCAGCCAGCAAAACGGCACGATCAGTGCCGTCAATGTTTTTGATCTCAAAATCTGGCCCCAAAGCAGAAACCGTGGCAGGCGAAAGCTCTTCGGCAATTAGCACGATTGGCTTAGTCACGAAAGGCTCCAAGGGTTTGCGATGAGAACCCCTCATCGAAAGACTAAGTCTAGCCAAAAGTTGCGAAAAGACAGGATCCAGGGGAAAGCCTAAGA
Source organism: Actinomycetota bacterium (assembly GCA_009704605.1). Taxonomy (GTDB): domain Bacteria; phylum Actinomycetota; class Actinomycetes; order Actinomycetales; family Microbacteriaceae; genus Rhodoluna. The sequence continues at coordinate 2,741 of WLDW01000090.1, read as the reverse complement.
GCTAGCTTTGTTTCTGCGCCTTAGATTCCAAATACCAAAAAGCCCAAGTGAGATTGGCACCAAAGCAATGGGGATCCCATTGCCATCGATCAACACCCAACCCACCCAAAGACCAGCAGCCACCGCTAGCGCGGCAAAGACATAGGTGAGAACTTTAGTAACCGGAGACCTAAACCAAGAAAAGATGAAGGCCCCCAGGCCAAAGCTCAATATTGCAAGCAGTATTAGAACAACCAGTTGTACGAGACTTTCCATTGCATCCAACCACTTTCTCTACTTTGAAATGGGAAAACGGGAAACGAACCAAGCAAAAAGCCCCACCAAAAACACAATTACTCCAAGTGGCACTGACAGAATCAAACCCCAAAGAGCGGTTGCACCCGCACAAGTACCCTCGCTAAGGGGGTTCTCGCAACCAAGAGAAGAAAAACCCCAAAGAACTAGTGGCAATACTGCAATGGCCAAACCTGAATACACGGTCCCTTTGGCCAGCTTCGTCGTGCTTCGCTTTTCCATGATGGCCCAATGTTAGTTCGACTCAATCAAGCAAGCAAGGACGTAGATAACGCCGTCGGCGAAAGTAAACGATAGTTCTGGTGGATCAAGCCCAATTCCTATCCCATGGCACAAATTCTTATTACACTAAAACACCATAGGGAGGCCCAAATGGCAAGACCATATACCGCAGAGCGCCCAGTCGAATACCCCGCTAAGCCCAAAGCCATTAGATCTAAAAAAGGTCTGACCAATCTCCCCAAAGGACCAAACTCCCTTGGCGGTCTTCTGACCCTAAGGTTTCTAAGCGACACCCCCAAGTTCTTACTAGATCTACAAAACAAGTACGGGGACACCGCCTCCTTCTTTCTAGGAGGAGAGCTATTCATTGCTTTCTTTGGCCCCGAAGGAGTAACCGACGTCCTTGTAAAAAAGCAGCACTCCTTCGTCAAAGGTGTGGGCTTTGAGCGCATGCATAAGGTCCTGGGCAAAGGCTTACTAACAAACGAAGAGCCGGTGCATCTTCGGCACCGCCGAATGATGCAACCGCCCTTTCACCACGGGCAACTAAATGACTACGCCCTAAACATGAGATCGATTACCAAAGATCACATCGCCAACTGGCAACTGGGCCAGGAAGTCTCAGCCAACGAAGAAATGATGAGACTGACCTTTCAGATCGTGGCACGATTGCTGTTTTCAACCGATATAGATAAGTACGCCGAAGGCGTGCAACACCACATGGGTGTTGCCATCGACCGCATCGAACGAACCATGCTGCCAGGACTAGATAGATTCGATGAGAGTCCACTTCCCTACTTCAAAAAGTTCAAGGAATCAGCCGAATATCTAGCTGATGTAGCAGAAGACATCATCTCGGAGCGAGTAGCTAGTGGAACACACGGGACGGATTTGTTGGGCCTATTACTCGACGCCAGAGACGATGAAAACCAAGCCCTAAGCCACGACGATGTAAGGGATGAAACCCTAACCCTTATTCTTTCTGGCCACGAAACAACAGCCAACGTAATGACCTGGGCCCTTTCCTACCTTCGCGACCGCGACGATCTCTGGGAAAAGCTAAAGCAAGAGGCAGAGCAATACCTTCCAGATAACTCACCTCCAGAAATACGACAGATTCTTTCGGCCCCAACAGCCAAAGCCATCTGCCAAGAAGCCCTAAGACTTGCCCCACCGGTATGGGTCTCCCCAAGAAGAGCCATAGAAGATATAGAAGTAGCGGGAGTATTTGTTCCCAAAGGGGCCCACGTCCTAGTTAGCCAATACGCCAGCCACCGCAACAAAAACTTCTTCCCAAACCCAGACAAGTTCCAACCAGAACGCTGGGCCAACGACTTTGAAGATTCCCTGCCTAGAAGTGCTTACTTTCCCTTCCTAGCCGGAACCAGAAAGTGCCTAGGAGATCAGTTCGCTCTTCTCGAAGCGCACATCATCTTGCTCGAGATGGCAAGAACCAAAAGACCAAAACCAATAGATGCCAAACTCCCCGTTGCAGAACCAAGAGCAACCTTTAGACCCAAAGGCGGGGTTCCCTCGCTTGTTGTTGGCTAAAGTCAACAACAAGCAAAGGCAACAGAGTTATTTGTTACAGGTGCAAAGCTGCTCTTCAGGAATACCCGCAAGAGCTTCTTCGATGTGCTCACCGCAACCTGACCAAGTGATCTTGTTGCAGGTAGAGCAGTTAACTGGTGAACACATAAGTGCCTCCTAGAAGTTGAATATTTACCTAGCTCCAGCTTCTACCCAGGGGGGTATAAGGAGCAAGTTTGATAACTAGGAACGCTTGTCTAATTCCCCGGAATGGACTGCCCACCTAGTGTCTTTGTTTTCCATCAAGACCCCAAGAAGCAGTCGCCTTCTCTTTATGTACTGCTCGACCTCGCTTGAATTAGGATCAATCAGTTCATCCATGCTTATCTCACTATTCGCAAAGGCCCACAAGAAGTCATCCTTATGCCAGCAGGTCTATTGCTAAAGATCCAAAAGCTCCAGAGGTACTGAATTGAAATGATAGTCGGCTCCGGACTCTCGAATATACGCGAGGACATCTGCATACCGAGGCTGTGTGAACCAATCGTTAAGGAGATAGACAAACTGAACTTTGATTCCCAGTCCGTCAACGAGATTTCTATACTGTCTCATCTTGAATCCGCAAGTCTGAAGCTTCTCGTCAACAGAACCTGATACTTCTTGCCACTTCTTCTCAATCACCGTGAGTTTCTTAG
>WLDW01000009.1 GCA_009704605.1 Actinomycetota bacterium | reverse complement strand
GACAGCGTCTCTCCAACCCCGCGCTCGTGGACTCTAAAGGAGAAGTAACCAACGCCATCTTTGATCATCGGCTCATTTGGAACCACAAACTCCACGTTCGCTCCATTTGCTGGAGCTGGCTCAACAATTGGCGCTTCAAAGAGCTTCAGTTGCTTCAGCTCTGCATCGCTCGATAGGGCGACCACAACATGGGGGTTACCTATCTCGATTCCCTGGCCAGGCCTTGCTACTTCAATTCCACTAGCTTCCACGGTGAACTCACTTGTGAGCTTCCATCTACCAAGATCAACAGCAAACCCATTGGAGCCTTGAGTGAGATCCTTAACTCCTGCTCTTGTGCCGACAGCGAGAGTGGAGCCGCCCTCGATCTTGGCGAGTCCGCGATCAAGAAGGTACCTAGCAAAAACTCTCACACCGTTGCCACACATCTCAGCGGGGCTGCCATCGGCGTTGTAATAGTCCATGAACCAAATGGCCGTCGGTTCAACTTCAAGAATCTCTTTACCTTCTGGAAGTTTTGCGGACTTTACGACCCTGATGAATCCATCAGCACCAATGCCAAAGCGTCGGTCGCAGATCTTGGCTATTTGTTTTGAACTAAGAGATAGCTCACCTTCAGCATCCAAAACCAGCACGAAATCGTTCCCGGTGCCGTGACCCTTGGTGAAGGAAATACTTGTCATACTCCAAGCCTACGGGCGAGATGCAAGGAGGCCGTGACTTCGAACCAGAGCATTAGCCAAATTGGTTACCTCTGGATCTAGGGCATCGAGCCAATTGATTCGGGTGTCACGCTTGAACCAAGACATCTGGCGTCTGGCATATTTTTGTGTCAACTTGGTGGTTGATTCAATTGCCTGCTCTTGGCTTAGCTCGCCATCCAATTGCGCCAGTGCTTGTGCGTAGCCAATGGCGTAACCTGCGGTGACAGATTCACGCAATCCCTTCGAAACTAATTGCTTAGTTTCTTCAACCATTCCCCTGCTCCACATCCCCCGCACTCGCTCCGCCAACTTGGCAACAAGTATCTCGCGATCCATTCGCAGGCCAATTTCAAGAACCTCTTGCCAGGACTCAATCTCATCTGGCAATGCAGCAGCAAATGGTTCGCCGGTAAGTGTGACAATCTCGAGAGCCCTAACAATTCGGCGGCCATTTTCTGGGTCAATGCGACTGGCAGCACTGGCATCGAGCTCCACAAGCTTTTGATGCATGGCGTTGGGACCTAGTTCAAGAAGCTCTTGCTCGAGGCTCGCGCGCAGATCCTTGTCCCGAACCGGAAACTCAAAGTTGTTTAGAACTGCAGCCACGTAAAGCATTGAGCCTCCAACCAAAATTGGCATAGCGCCACGGGATTGAATTTCCAGAATCTTGGCCCTGGCGATTTTTTGATACTCCGCTGCCGTTGACTCTTGCCTAACCTCCAGCACATCAACCAGGTGATGCTCAATTCCGCGTCGCTCAGTAATTGGCAACTTAGCGGTTCCAATGTCCATACCCTTATAGAGCTGCATCGCATCCGCGTTGACTATCTCAGCTGCTTGACCATCTTGGCGAAAGGTTTCAGCAATACGAATTGCCAATTCGCTTTTTCCAGTGCCGGTTGAACCAACAACAGCAATTAGTTGCGCTGGCATTACTTTCGTTTCAGGGTGGGAAGACCGATACTCACGCCTTTTGTGGCAACTGGGTCAACCGCGCAAGATGCGGCCTCAACCAAGTCGTAGGCATCGCCAGCTCTTGTGGGAACCATTGCGTATCCAGCTGTTGGCTGATCTGCAAGCAAGAAATACGGCTTGGCATCTGTCACCTGGACAGTGACTAGGTCCCCTGGTCTTGGTTCAGTTTCGCCAACCGGGAGCTCAAAGTGAACCAGTCTGCTATCTCGTGCCCGGCCGCTGAGTCTGTTGTTTTGTGAGTCCTTGCGACCCTCGTGGTTTCCAACCAATACTTCAACTGTCTTGCCAATCTGCTTCTTGTTTTCTTGCCAGGCGATGGCGTTCACGTGCTCAATCAATCGCTCGTATCTTTCTTGAGCGACCTCTTTAGAGATTTGATCGGGCATCGTTGCTGCCGGTGTGCCAGGGCGCTTCGAGTACTGATAGGTGTATGCCATCGTGAATCGAGATTGAGTAGCAATTTCCATAGTGTCTTGAAAGTCCTGCTCGGTTTCGCCCGGGAAGCCAACAATGATGTCAGTGGTAATCGAGGCTTCTGGCATAGCCGCCCGCACCCGATCCAAAATGCCTAAGTACTTATCCGTTCGATAGCTTCGTTTCATAGCTTTCAATATTGAGTTCGACCCAGACTGAAGCGGCATGTGAAGGTGTGGCATGACGTTGTGGGTTTCGGCCATTGCGTCAATCACGTCATCTGTGAATGCGGCAGGGTGTGGAGAGATAAACCGAACCCGCTCTAGGCCCTCAATTTCGCCACATGCCCGAAGCAGCTTCGCAAAGGCACCCCGATCGCCAAACTCAACACCGTAGGTGTTAACGTTTTGGCCAAGCAGCATGATCTCGATAACCCCGTCATCGACCATGGCCTTGATCTCGCTCAAGATTTCTCCAGGCCGACGATCTTTTTCCTTGCCGCGAAGTGCTGGAACAATACAAAATGTGCAGCTGTTATTGCAGCCCACCGAAATAGAAACCATACCCGAGTAAGTCGAATCGCGCTTGGTAGGTAGGTCGGAGGGAAAAGTCTCTAGCGCTTCAATGATTTCAACCTGGGCTTCGCGGTTATGCCTTGCGCGCTCTAATAGAACCGGCAGGGATCCCATGTTGTGAGTTCCGAACACCACATCAACCCAAGGAGCTTTTTTGATGATTAAGTCACGATCTTTTTGAGCTAGACAACCACCAACTGCAATCTGGAAGTTCGGGTCCTCCTCCTTTTTTGCAAGAAGGGTTCCGAGGTTTCCATAAAGCTTGTTATCCGCGTTCTCACGGACTGCGCAGGTGTTGAAGATCACAACATCCGACTCCCCGGTTTCACCAGGCAGGTAACCAGCGTCTTCAAGCAGACCAGAAATGCGCTCAGAGTCGTGAGCGTTCATTTGACAGCCGTAGGTTCGAACCTCGTAGCTGCGGGTTTTGGTAAGCATCAGGCTTACGATTTTACCGCGTGGGACTCCGCTTCCCTAATGGCTGCAAAAACGATGCTTGAGCCAAAACCTCGCCTTTGCAAGAATCCAACCAATCGGCGGTTTCTAACATCGGACTCCAAATGTGATAGCTGCCCGTGGCGCTTGATTGCAAGCTCTGTGGCAACAGCTAGCTCGTCCTCGTCAGTAATCTCAGAGGCAACCTGGTTGATTAGCTCTCGATCAAGCCCCTTGCTTTCAAGCTTGCGCTTGACCATGGAGCGCGCCAGACCCTTGGTTCGACGGCTGGCATCAGCTAAATCCTGGGCATAGACCTGGTCGTTGATTAGCTCTACTTCGGTGAATCGCTCGATTAGAGGCTTGGCGATCTCAATCGGAATCTCATTAGCTTCCAAAACCTCTAGAAGTTGAGCCGAAGACTTGGGGCCTTTTTCAAGCAGCCGCAAGACGATGTTTCTAGCTCGCTCTTCTAAGTTATCCACCGAGGAGAGCATATCTAGCCGGCTGACGCAGCCTTCTTAGGGGCCTCCGGGGCAACTTCTTCAACCGGTAGATCGGCAACTGCACGAGGAACACCAACGCCAAGCTTGGACTTGATCTTCTTTTCGATTTCGTTGGCAACCTCTGGGTTCTCAATTAGGTAACTTCTAGAGTTTTCTTTACCCTGGCCTAGCTGCTCACCTTCGTAGGTGTACCAAGCGCCGGATTTTTTGACCACTTCGTGCTCAACACCAAAGTCCAGCAAGCTTCCCTCACGAGAAATTCCAGTTCCATAAATAATGTCGAACTCAGCCTGCTTGAATGGCGCGGCCATCTTGTTCTTGACAACCTTTACGCGGGTGCGGTTTCCAACTGCCTCGGTGCCGTCCTTTAGGGTTTCGATTCTGCGAATGTCTAGTCGAACCGAAGCGTAGAACTTTAGAGCCTTTCCACCGGAGGTGGTCTCTGGGCTTCCGAAGAAGACACCAATCTTTTCACGTAGCTGGTTGATAAAGATCATTGTGGTGTTGGTGTTGCTTAGTGCTCCGGTTAGCTTGCGAAGTGCCTGAGACATTAACCGAGCTTGCAAACCAACGTGAGTGTCACCCATCTCTCCTTCGATTTCTGCGCGTGGAACCAAAGCGGCAACCGAGTCGATAACGATGACATCTACTGATCCGGAACGAACTAGCATGTCCGCAATCTCAAGAGCTTGCTCACCAGTGTCTGGTTGGCTCACTAGTAGAGCGTCAGTGTCGACCCCGAGCGCCTTGGCATATTCCGGGTCCAAGGCGTGCTCGGCGTCTATGAAAGCAGCAATTCCTCCAGCGCGCTGTGCGTTGGCAATAGCGTGTAGGGCAACGGTTGTCTTACCTGAAGACTCTGGCCCATAAATTTCAACAATTCTTCCTCTTGGCAAACCACCGGTTCCAAGGGCTGCATCTAGTGCGATTGAGCCAGTTGGAATGACCTCAACAGGTGCCCGCTCGTCAGAACCGAGTCTCATTACGGAACCCTTACCAAACTGGCGTTCGATTTGGGCTAGAGCAGTGTCGAGTGCTTTCTCGCGATCTGATGCTGATGGCATTTGGGTCCTCTTTCGATTTGATGTGGTTCTGAGATTACTTTTTGCTTCCGACAACCTTTGGGTCAAAACACCAATTTGTGTATAACTTCGACCTTCAAACTGCCTTGGTAAGACCATAGCAGGATTCGAACAAAATTTCGAGTATTTTTCTACTCGGCGTGTTGTTTTTTAGCTTTTTTGTCCAGACCTGCCCAACGCTCCTTAGGAACCTGCTGAACCCGGCAAATAGCCAGCCAGATCTGCTTTGGGTCTTCCCCCAATGCCAGTAGTGAGGCGGCTGTAAGGTCTCCAAGCTCCATTAGGGCAAGGTCACGGATTAGGACATCGGATTGAGCTTTGCCGAACTCATCGGCCATTAGCTCCTGAAACTGGCTAAGACGCAAGGGTCTAGATGCGACCGCCGAGCAGGTCCTTTTCGAGCTGCTCGTTGAAGTCCTGGACGAAGCCAATTGGGACTATCAAATCAGATACTTCCTTGCCAGAAAGGCTGCTTGCCATGAATTCCTCAGGCAATACGCCTTCAACAAGGGCAATTCGGTCGGAAACCTCGCGCAAAACAACTGAGAGCGGAACCTCTAGGGCCTCGGCAACGGAGGCCAAAATCTCGGAAGAAGCCTCTTTTTGGCCTCGTTCTAGCTCGCTTAGGTAGCCCAGGGCAACGCTGGCGCGGGATGCGACCTGACGCAGGGTCTGGCCCTTCTGCAGCCTAAAGTCCCGCAGTACATCTCCGATTTCAGTTCTTACTAGTGCCACGCGACCCTCCTTTTTCTTTCCTGGCTAAATCTACTCGTTGGCTCTGACATGGATAACTAGATTATCCCGTAATTTCATCCCACAAGTGTCCCACTCCCAGCAAAACCGCAGAATTCTGGATTTGGCCCCGCTCCCCAGCAAGCTGGTGGGCAAAGACCTTGGTAGTCCCTGCCTGAGACACCGCAATGTATAGCTCCCCCACTGGTTTCTCGCCCTGAACACTTGGCCCGGCAACCCCGGTTGTGGATATTCCAACAATTTGATCAGAATCTATTCCAGTTTTGCTGGCAATTCTCGATCTAAGCCCCTCGGCCATTTGCGCAGCAACCTCCGGATCAACCGGTCCTTGGTTTTCCAAAAGCTGATTCGAAACCCCAAGTAGCTCGTGCTTCAATCTCGTATCGTAAGCGATGATTCCAGTTAGCAAAACATCCGATGCGCCAGCAATAGCAGCAAACGAAGCAGTTAGTAGACCCCCGGTTAGCGATTCGGCTACGACTAAGTATTTGCTCTGGCTTCGAAGCTGATCCAGAATCTTTTCTGGCGTGGTCACTTTTTTCTAACTGCCATAAAAAATGAAATGCCAGAAACCACTGTTGCCGCAACCGCAAGATAAATAGTAAACAGCTCGAACAGACTCCAAATCGGGAACCAAACCTCGAACGGTGCCAGCACCACACCAATTGCCACGCCCTGCAAAATAGTCTTTAGCTTGCCGGCCATGCCCGCGGCAATCACTACTTTCTTTGCTACCAAAGCACGATAAACCGTAACTGCTAGTTCGCGAAGCAGGATAACTGCGGTAACCCACCAGTCAATCTCACCAAGAATTGAAAGAGCAACTAGAGCTCCGCCAATAAGAACCTTGTCGGCAACCGGATCCAAAAACTTTCCAAGATCCGTGACCTTATCGGTTCGACGGGCAATCATGCCATCAATTCCATCTGTGGAGATAGCTAACACAAACAAGAAAAGAGCCAAGAATCTCTGCCAAGAGGCAGCTTCAGGAAAAGTCAAAAGTAAGAAAACAAAAATCGGAGCCATCAAGATGCGAAGCATCGTGATGCTATTTGGCAGGTTCAAGGCCTACCCGTTAGCTGCCAAGCGTCTTCGTCGCCTTCGTCGTCGTCGCTAGAAACCGTCAAAGTCTGTGGCTTATCGCCTCGCAGCTGAGCAAGTACCGTGGCTAGCTCCTCGGGCTTTACCAAAACGTCCCTAGCCTTGGAGCCTTCGGAAGGGCCAACTATGTTTCTAGACTCCAGTAGGTCCATTAGCCTGCCGGCTTTTGCGAAGCCCACTCTTAGCTTTCGCTGCAACATAGAAGTAGAACCAAATTGCGAGTTCACAATCAATTCGGTGGCCTGTAGCAATACCTCTAGGTCATCACCGATGTCTGAATCGACAACCCGTGCAGTTGCGGTAACCGCCACATCCGCTCGATACTCTGGCTCCATCTGAGCCTTCACGTGAGCAACAACCTGGTGTAACTCAACTTCGCCAACCCAGGCTCCCTGCACTCGAATTGGTTTGTTAGTTCCCATTGGGGAAAACAATGCGTCACCTTGGCCAACTAGTTTCTCAGCGCCGGTTTGATCCAAGATGACTCTGGAGTCCGTAATTGATGAAACCGAGAAGGCAAGGCGGGAAGGCACGTTTGCCTTAATCAATCCAGTCACCACATCAACCGATGGGCGCTGGGTCGCCAAAACTAGATGAATTCCAGAAGCTCTAGCTAGCTGGGTAATTCGAACAATCGAGTCTTCAACATCGCGCGGTGCGACGATCATTAGATCCGCTAGCTCGTCAACAACTACCAAGAGGTATGGGTACGGTTGTAACTTTCTAGTTGAGCCCTCTGGGACACTGAGTTCACCGGCAACTACCGCCCTATTGAAATCATCAATGTGCTTGAAGCCAAAAGATGCCAGATCGTCATATCTCATGTCCATCTCTTTTACTACCCACTGCAAAGCTTCAGCAGCTTTTTTGGGGTTAGTAATTATTGGCGTAATCAAATGCGGAACGCCCTGGTAGGCCGCAAGCTCAACCCGCTTTGGGTCAATCAAAACTAGCCTCACCTCAGCAGGCTTTGCCCGCATCAAGATGGAGGTAATCATGGCGTTTACGAAGCTGGACTTGCCAGCACCGGTAGCCCCAGCTACCAAAAGGTGTGGCATCTTCGCGAGGTTTGCCACCACGTAGCCACCCTCGACATCTTTACCTATGCCGATAGTTAGCGGATGAGCGGATAACTTGGCATTTTGCGAGCGCAGAACATCGCCCAAAGAAACAGTCTCACGGTCAGTATTTGGTATCTCAATTCCAATGGCGCTCTTGCCAGGAATTGGAGCCAAGATTCGAACCTCGTTTGAGGCAACCGCGTAGGAAATATTGCTTGCAAGCCTTGTTACCGCCTCCACTTTTACTCCGGCAGCTAACTCCACCTCGTAGCGAGTAACGGTTGGCCCTCTAGAAAAACCAGTCACGGTGGCATCGATGTCGAATTCTTGGAATACCGAGCTAATCGATGCAACGACTTCGTCAGTGACCTCAGATTTTAGTTTTGGAATTGTTCCTGGGCCAAGAAGAGATGGGTCCGGAAGCTTGTAAGCGCGTTGGGTCTTGCCAACTGGTGCCACAGGCTCTGAGTCCTGCTCCGGCTCATCGAATAGGACTTCTGGATCTAGCGGCTCTGCATCTAGCTCATATTCCTGCTCGGGTTCATCCTGCTCGAGCATGCCCTCAACTAAATCGATATCCTCAACAAGAGCAGTGTCATAAGCGTTGTCGTCTTTTTTGGACCTTCTCCACCAAGGAGCCTTGGTGCCATCAAAGGCATCGTGCAGTTCCAATTCGCTATCGTCTTGGCTTTTTTTCTGAAGCGCGGAACCAAATAGGTACTCATACAACTCACCCAGCCGCTCCCCGATCTTGTTGGGAGCGGTTCGGGTCATAATCAAAACAGAACCCAGGCCAAACAGCACCAAAACTGGAACAGCGCCCCAGATGGTGATTGTTGAAACAAAAGGTATGGCAATCAGCCAGCCAAGCAGCCCGCCAGCTTCGCTAAGAGCTACTACCCCATCGGTTGGTTGCGGCTGAGCGCTAAATAGGTGGAAAAATCCTGATGCCACCATTAGTAGCAAGAACAAACCAATTCCAATTCGCGAATTATCGCGAGTGGTTGAGGGGTGCCTTGCCAGGTAAACAGCAAAAATGATCATTATTACCGGCAAGGCAAATGCCACCGGGCCAAATAACATCCCAAAAGTCCAGGCATGCAAAAGCTGGGACCAAGGCTCTTGAATCAGAAACCAGCTAAAGACAATCCCCAGAACACCGAGTAACGCCATGAAAAATGGTGGGCCATCGCGGCGATCTTCCTTGGCTAACTTCTCATGGGAAAAAGCCCTGGCTGTGGCACCAAAACCGTGGGCTAGGGCCAGATAAAACCTGGTGGTAATAGAAACTTCAGGCTTTGCCGACCTAGCCGAGCCAAGAACCTGGGTTTTGGCCGTGGCGCGCTTGGACGCAGGAGTCGATTTTCGAGTTGCCATGACTTTTAAACTACTAGCGGCCTGGCCAAAACCTTCGGAACCTAGGCGGCTAGCCGTGGATAACTACGGGGATGATCATCGGGCGTCTACGGTGAGCTTTGGAAACCCAGCCTCCAACGCTTCGACGAATCACCTGCTGCAACTGATGGATATCTTTGATTCCCTCTCTTGCAGCCAGCAGCAGTGCTTTTTCAATCTGAGGTTTCACGTCATCAAAGACGTGATCTTCTTCGGCAAAGGCCCTAGCCCTAATCTCAGGACCCGCAGTAATCAAACCAGTGCGTGGGTCGATAACCACAAATACTGATATGAAACCCTCCTCGGCAAGAATGCGACGATCTTTGAGATCCTCTTCGGTGATGGTTCCAACCGTCTTGCCATCAACAAATAGCAAGCCACATTCGACCTCTCCGACTACTTTGGCTACCCCGTTTGCTAGGTCAATCACAAAACCATCCTCAGCCAAAATGATATTCTCTGGCTTGACTCCGGTTTGCTCCGCTAGCTTGGCGTTAGCAATCAGGTGACGATACTCACCGTGAACTGGCATAACGTTTTTAGGCTTCAAGATATTGTAAACGTAAAGTAGCTCTCCGGCTGCGGCGTGACCTGAGACGTGAACCTTGGCGTTGCCTTTGTGAATCACATTGGCGCCAAGCTTGGTGAGCCCGTCAATGATTCGGTACACCGCGTTTTCGTTCCCAGGAATTAGGGAGCTTGCCAAAATAACAGTGTCGCCTTCAGCTATTTCAATATCGTGCTCGAGATTTACCATACGAGAAAGCACCGCCATTGGTTCCCCCTGGCTACCGGTGGACATGAAAACTACCTGGCTTGGATCAAGGCTTAGCGCGTCTTTCAGTTCTATAAGTGCGCCATCTGGAACATCTAGGTAACCAAGCTCGCTGGCGATGTGCATATTGCGAACCATCGATCTTCCAACTAGCGCAACTTTGCGGCCGTTATGAACCGCCGCGTCAATAACCTGCTGGACTCTATGAACGTGGGAGGAGAAAGAGGCAACAATGACTCGCTTTTTGGCCCGACCAATTACGTCTTCTAACACTGGTCCGATGTCTTTTTCCAGAGGAGTAAAGCCAGGAACATCGGCGTTGGTTGAATCACACAAAAACAAATCCAGCCCAGCCTCGCCGATACGAGAAAAAGCTCGAAGGTCGGTAAGCCTGCCATCAAGTGGGATTTGATCCATCTTGAAATCTCCGGTGTGCAAGATAGTGCCAGCCTTGGAGCGAATTACTACCGCAAGGGCGTCAGGAATCGAATGATTCACCGCAACGAATTCGAGTTCGAAATCTCCCATTGTCTCAACATCGCCTTCGGAGACGGTGTGAGTGAAAAGACTCATTTTGTGCTCTTTGGCCTTGGCTTCAATAAAGGCCAAAGTTAGCGCCGAACCGATGATTGGAATATCGCCTTTTAGGCGAAGTAGGTACGGCACTCCCCCGATGTGATCTTCGTGACCGTGGGTCAAAACCAATCCGACGATGTCATTTAGCCGATCGCGAAGGTATCCAAAGTCAGGCAGGATGACGTCAACTCCTGGCTGGTTCTCTTCCGGAAACAGCACACCGCAGTCAACTATGAGTATCTTGTCGTTGATTTCGAAGACGGTCATGTTGCGACCGATCTCACCAATTCCACCTAGTGGAATAATTCTCATGACATCTTTTTGAAGCTTTGCCGGTAACGGCAGGGTCTGAACCACAGGTTCTACTTTCTTGCTTTAGCGGGTTGTGCCTGCCACCTTCGGCAAAGCACCGCCAGCGGCAGCGTTTCTATCTGGTCTAAAGTTTTCAAAAGATAGTCCTGGCACAGTGCCGACTTTCTCAATTCCATCTTCAATGCGAGCAGCCTCGTCATCTTCTGGTCCAACTAATGGCAATCTAACACGCGCTGATGAAATCATGCCTAGGCCATCCAAGACATACTTTGCAGCCACAGTTCCTGGCACGTGAGTCATGACGGCTCGCTGCAGTGGTTCGAGTGCGTTGTGAACGCTTAGCGCGTGGTTGAAATCATTGCGGTTGGTGGCATCAACCAGTTCTCGGTACGCAGCAGGGGCCACGTTTGCGGTCACGCCAATCAAACCGGTAGCACCAATAGATAGGTGCGGCAAAACGTTGGAATCATCGCCTGAGAAATACATCAAGTCTGTTTCGTTCATCAATCTCGAAGCTTGAGCTAGATCCCCCACGGCATCTTTGACCGCAATAATGTTTGGATGCTTGGCTGCCCTATGGAAGGTTTGCTGCGAGATAGCAACACCGGTTCTACCTGGAATGTCATACAAGATAACTGGCAAATCAGTTGAATCCGCGATGAGGCGGAAATGAGTCAAAATTCCAGCCTGGGTTGGCTTGTTGTAATAAGGGGTCACGATCATGACTCCATCGGCACCAGCTTTTTCACTTGCTTTGTAAAGCTGCATGGCGTGTGCTGTTTCGTTTGAGCCACCGCCGGTAATGATCTTTGCTCTTCCCGCAGCTACCGATTTTCCAACTTCAACGAGTTTGATTTTTTCTGGGTCCGTTAGTGTGCTGGTTTCACCGGTGGTTCCAGTGACCACAATTCCATCAGCGCCATTTGAGATCACATAATCCATGTGCTTTTCGACAGAATCCCAGTCGACCTCACCCTCGGGGGTCATGGGCGTCACAAGAGCCACGAGCACTTGCCCGAAGATGCCTTGGTTTGTTTTAGCCATGGATAAACCATAGCTCAGAGCTAAGTTACGGTGCTACTCGACCGTTTTGGTTGAAGGTCTCGTAGGTAAATGGCATCAGCTTGGCCCAGAAATCTTCCATCTTCTCAGCGCACATTTCGATTTCACGCTGTGGGAAAGATGGGAAGTGAGTGCCTTCGCGCTTGGTCCGAAGGCTCAAAAAGTTCATAAGGGCACGAGAGTTCATAGTCACATACATGCTCGAGTAAATGTTTAGAGGAAGCACTATACGAGCTACCTCTCTGGCAACACCCGCTTCGAGCATTCTCTGATAGGACTCGTAGGCGCTAATTGAAGCAGTTCTAGATTCTTGCTCCACTAAAGCAATCTGTTCAGCTGATCCTGGCAAGAATTCGTAGTGACCAGTTTTGCCGGTTTGGACCAAGTTACGATCTGGTCCTGGAATGTAAAACACTGGAGAAAGCTCTTTGTAGCGACCTGATTCCTCGTTGTAGCTAGCGATTCGGTGACGCATGAATTCTCTAAATACAAAAATTGGCGCCTGAACGTAAAAAGTCATGGAGTTGTGCTCAAACGGGGAACCGTGACGATCGCGCATCAAATAGTTGATTAGTCCTCGGTCACGAGAGTCAGCCTCAGCGTCCTTGTTGGCTGTTGCCGCCTCGAGGGATTGCTCACCCTGGGTTGAAACCCTGGCGGCAAACAGCACGTCCTGGTCACTGGCATTGGATCGGACTAATTCGACCGTGACATCGGATCTAAAGACTACTTCGGACATTTGACCAGCTTATCTAGAACCGTGCTGGAGGCTGGCAAGGCCCCTCGTGAGCCCAAAAAATTTCTCAAAAATCGGGCATAATCCGAACCCTAACCAAGTTGACTACAGGAGTACAAAAGAACAACGGATTGAGGAAGCTTTGGATTTTCGAATCACCATCATCGCAGCTCTGGTGCTGGTAGCCCTCGCGGCCGGATTCTGGTGGCGAGCAAGAACTGGCCGAGCCAAGCTGGTGCGCTCAGGGGAAATAGTAGATCTTGGCAAACTTAAGGCAACCAGGGCTGGCCAGCCCGTTACCAGCTTTGGTAAGAAGGCAACCTTGTTGCAGTTTTCCACCGAGGTTTGTTCAATCTGTGTCCAGACCGCCAAATACTTCAAAGAGCTGGAGTCAAAAAATCCAGATCTAACTCATATAGAGGTTGACCTAACAGACCGCATGGATCTGGCGGCTCACTTCAACGTCATGCAAACCCCCACCACTTTGGTTCTGGATCGAACCGGCAAGGTTCAAGCCCGCATCGGTGGCGCACCAAAACTAAACGTCATTCAACAAGAACTAGCGAAACTGGAGATCAAATGAGCACATCAAACCAAACACCTGCACCAAAAGGAATCGACCCAAGAGGCCCTAGATTTGGAGCCGCAATAACCTCAGTACTTATGGTTTTGGTAATTTACCTAAGCCTTGCTGCCGAAACTATCAATCTGGCTTTGGGAATCATGATTTTCTCAGTAGCGATGTTCACAATCGGAACCGCTGTGGGGCCAGCTAAGCACCCTTACTCATACGTGTTCAAGTATCTAGTTCGACCAGCGCTAAAGCCGCCGACAGCACTTGAGAACTCAACACCTGTGCACTTCGCGCAGTTCGTTGGATTGCTTGTCACTGGAACAGGTCTGGTACTGCATCTTCTGGGTGTTGCCTACGCTCTGCCAGTTGCAGCGGCAGCCGCATTCACTGCAGCGTTTCTAAATGCAGTTTTTGCATACTGCCTCGGCTGCCAGATTTACCTGGGGCTAAAAAGAATTGGTGTAATACCTTCAAAGAGTTAGCTAGTTCGTCCGAGGGCGATTGCTTGTCGCATCGCCTTTCGGGCTCTAGCCCTGTCCCCCGCGGCGTCGTAAGCAAGGCCTAACGCAAACCAGGTTCTCCAATTGGTTTCGTCGGCCTCAACAGCTTCACGATACTTTCCAAAGATTGCCTCGGCTGAATCCTTGGTTGGGCGGCCGCTTGGTCGAAGTTCGAACTCAAAACGTGGCCAGGCATTCTCCTGCTTTAAAACTTCGCCCAGTTTTTCAATCCTCAAACCAAATCTAAGCTCTAGAAATATTCCCCAGGCCGCAACGACTGGAAGAAAGAGCATCAAAGATCCAATAGCTACTGCAACTGGCTCGCTCGAGGCAACAAGTGCCAAAGAGCGCTCTCCCACCAGGGTGAGATAAACACCCAGCAGGCCAGTCATGACAATTGCGCCAAGTTTTGCCGAGGTCAAGCTAGTTCTCTTTCATTAGATCCAGCATGCCAACACTGAGTCCGGAAAGTTTCATTGCTTTATGCATAGACAGCAAGATGCCCTTGGCATAGACCTCGTGAGATGTGACCTCGTGACGAACGTAGAGAAACTCATCGGGGCCAGTGAGAGTTACTTCCTGCTCAGCGTGCTTGTCTGGAAGCCGAACGCTCTTGATCGGAATTCCGTTGAACAACGGGTCCTTAACCGCTCCATTTTGCTCGGAAGCAGGCTTACCTTTTCTTGCCTCAGAAATTGCAAGGGTGGTGTAAAGGGCAGTGCCTGAAGGTGCATCAACCTTTGTGACGTTATGAGTCTCGATGATCTCGATTCCGTCAAAATACTTGGCGGCATCGGCAGCGAACTTGGTGGCTAGAACAGAACCAATTGAAAAGTTCGGAACAATCACAACAACTGCCGATGTTCCAGCCATCTTGGTTCTTACCCGATCAATCTTCTCTTTACTCCAACCGCTGGTTCCAACTAAGAGCCGCAAGTTGTTATCGATTGCGAAATCAACCACTCGCTCAGAAACTTCCGGATTCGTAAAGTCAATTACTAAATCAGCACCGATAGCTTCGTTCAAGGAGTTGCCAGAACCCAAGGCGCTGTGCAGGGTAAAGGAAGGATCGTTTTCGATTAAGGCGAGTGTGAGTTGACCCATT
>WLDW01000089.1 GCA_009704605.1 Actinomycetota bacterium | reverse complement strand
TCATCCGGAAAACCAGAAACAATTGCGTGGGAGACCACTCTGCCCCCAAGAGCTCCAGTTAGTCCACCAACGTGATCAAAATCAAAATGAGTCAGCACCAGTAGGTCAATCGTTCTCACTCCGAGCTCAGTTAGGCAGTTATCAATTAGCTCTTCATGTTTGCCAACATCAACTACCGCAACTCGACCAAGGGATTTGATAACAAGAGCGTCTCCTTGTCCAACATCGCAGGCGACTACCTCCCAATCACGAAGTGGCCACCCTCCTGGCAGAATTTCTGATGCGGCTGGAACAGAGAGAGTTGCAACCGCAACAATCACCAAACCAGCGACGCTGGCCTGCCGGAGCTTGGGAAGGTTAGAGCGAAGCCATGCGCTAACCATCAAGATCAACAGAGCGCTCAGGAGTGTGGCGGATAAACCAGTAACCCAAGGAAAGTAGACAATTGGTAGCTCTGCAAAAAAGATGGCAACACTCTCAATCAAAAATGTGCCAAGTGATGCCAGCCAAGTAATCGGTCCAACTAACCATGGGGTTATGGGTGTGAGAATCACCGCAAATATTCCCAGCACAGTAACTGGAGCAACCATTGGACCTGCCAGTAGGTTTGCGACAACAGAATAGGTCGGCAATCCAGGTTGCAATTGCAGCAGCAACGGCAAGCAAAGAAGCTGGGCGGACATGGTTACAGACAAAACAAGAGCTAAGGATAGAGGCATCTTGGAGGCAAGCTTTTCGGTCATAGCTGGAGCAAGTAGCAAGATTCCTGATGTAGCTAATACCGATAAACCAAAACCGTATTCAACCGCCAGCCAAGGATCCGCAATCAAAAGAATTATTGCTGCAATAGCTAGAGCATTTAGTGCCCAGGTTCTTCTTCCTAAAGCCACCATGATAATAACGCTCGCGGTCATAACCGCCGCTCTAAGGACACTCGGGTCTGGGCCCACCAACAACACGTAACCAACCAGTGAGGTCAAAGACACCACTGTTCTTCCGATTCTTCCAAACCGCAATCGAACGCAGATCAGGTAAACCATCCCCACGACTATCGCGCAGTTAGCTCCAGAAACTGCTACAAGATGTGTAAGAGATACCGAGCGCATTTGCTCTTCAAGCTCTTCACTTAGATCTGCAATTTCACCCATCGCAAGTCCTGCAACCAAGACTTTGGAATCGGGTGTGATTCCTGAAAGTAAAGCCACGTAGTTTGCTCGCAAGTCATTGAAAAATGCCAGTTGGCCCAAAGGTTCAGAAACAATTGTGATTTCACCTTTGGGTTTCAAAAGAAAAGCGTCTCTGGCATTTCTACCGGCATCTTCGAAGCTTGCCTCAACCTCAATGACGTTGCCACGAACCAGCTTGGCTTCTGAGTAGATCAGGTATCCCCTGCCAGATACTGACTCCTCGTTTATCTCTTGCAGTCTTACCGCAACGCCATAAATTGGGTTGTTGCCAAAATCAGTTGAGATAGCCTTTGGCCGATTCAGCACTTCAACAACAACCACGGCTTTTGCATTTGAGGCAGAGTAATCAACTAACCAATCTGGTTTATTGATCTGCGATTGAAGCCAAAAAGACAATCCCGATAGAGCCAGAGCCGCTCCCAGTAGCGCGGCTAATGCTCTTTTGCGATCGGGGAGGAAAATTGCGATCGCAAATAAGGCACCGCCTAGTGCAAGTAGTAGCCAGCTAGGAATCTCGTTTACGGTCGCAACTAGCGCAAGTAGGTCCCACAACACCACCGCCGCGACACTGAGTGTCAAAGGGTAACCAGATCAATTACTCCAGAAAGCAGGCTCTCCCCAATGCCGCTTACCTTGAGAAGGTCCTGAACGGACTTGAAACCACCATTTGCTTCACGCCAAGCAATTATTCGAGCCGCTAGCGCAGGCCCAATACCTGGTAGCTCTTCAAGCTCTTTATCACCGGCACGATTCAAGCTAACTTGTCCAGATGAGGTGGTGCCGGCTGCCTCACCTTCTTGGGAGATTGAAAAAACAATAATCTGTTCGCCATCGGTAAGCTCACGAGCCAAGTTCACACTCGCATTATCTGCTTCCTCAGTTAGGCCGCCGGCAGCGAAGACGGCGTCAACAAGCCTTGCCCCAATTGGCAATTGATACATCCCAGGAGATTGAACTTCACCAACTACATGAACATACAAAAACTGCTGGGTGACTTCGTTAACTGTTTCATCAGCACTAACGGAAAATTCACCGGTCGGTGGCTCCGGTCTATTCACTGCAACTAATACCAAGGACGCCACGGCAACCACCCCAGCGAGGGCAATAAGTAGCTGCTTAGAAACCTTTTGATCGCCAGAGAGAGCAGATATAACTTGATTTTTTAGCCATTCCATGAAGCTCAAGGCTAGATAGCCAAGCTACCGCTTTTACTGACCGCTTGGAATCTGTGTAAAACCTAGGCGGTTGCTATGTTGACGAGCTTGGGAGCTCGAACGATTACGTTCTTGACGCTCTTGCCCTCAAGTGCCTTTTTCACAACATCAGAACTCATCGCCAGGGCCTCAAGTTCCTCAGCTGTAATCTCAGGCGAAACTTCGAACTTGTCACGAAGCTTGCCATCGATTTGTACCACCGCGGTCAAGCTAGTTTGAACAAGTAGCTCCGGAAGTGGCTTAGCAAATCCTGCTAGAGCGACAGCTGGTTTGTGACCCAAGGCTTGCCACATGTCCTCTGCCGTATATGGGGCGAACAAACTAAGGGCCTTGGCTACGGTCTCGGCTGCTTCTCGTACCGCTGGGTCTTTAGGTCCAGGCGTACCGTCGATTGCTTTACGCAGTGCGTTTACCAACTCCATAACCTTGGCAACACCAACGTTGAACTTGAACGATTCGATCTGCTCCGGGAACTGCTGCAAGAAAAGATGCGTGGCTCTTCTAAGCTCTAGATCTCCAGAACCAAAATCCACTCCAGGCTCAGATTCAACTTCGTTGGCACATCTCCAGGCACGAGCTAAAAACTTTGAGCTAGCAGCAGGGGAAACATCAGCCCAGTCGATGTCATCTTCGGGAGGACCTGCAAATGCCATGGTTAGTCTCACGGCGTCGACTCCGTGTTCGTCAAGCTGCTCTGATAAGCGAACTAAGTTTCCCCGAGATTTACTCATCGCGGAGCCATTCATTTGAACCATGCCCTGATTTAGCAATCTGGTAAACGGTTCTTCAAAATCTAGATGGCCTAGGTCATGCAGTGCCTTGGTGAAAAAGCGTGCATACAAAAGATGCAAGATTGCGTGTGTTACTCCACCGACATATTGATCAACCGGCGCCCACAGCTTCGCTTCTGATTTAGAGAAAGCTTCAGTGTCTGAATTTGGCGATAAGAATCTAAGGAAGTACCAAGATGAATCAACAAAGGTGTCCATGGTGTCGGTGTCGCGCTTGGCGGGACCGGCACACTTCGGGCATGGCACATTCACCCAGTCGGTTGCTGCTCCAAGCGGAGATGTCCCCTTTGGTGAAAGATCCAATCCCTTGGAATCTGGAAGCCTTATTGGAAGCTCTGATTCAGGAACAGGAACCTCGCCACACGCTTCGCAGTAAACAATTGGAAACGGGGTTCCCCAGTAACGCTGCCTGGAAATTAGCCAGTCTCGCAAGCGGAAATTCTTTGCGGTTTTTCCTTTTCCTGCGGATTCCAATGAAGCCGTAATCTTCTTGATGGCATCAGCCTTGTTCAATCCATTGAGATCTCCGGAGTTCACCAAAACACCATCACCGGTAGTTGCTATTCCAGACTGTGAGGGATCTGGCTCCCCGGTGTCAACAACTACCTGCACCGGCAAACCGTTTGTCTTAGCAAAATCTAAATCTCGCTGGTCGTGAGCTGGAACAGCCATGATGGCACCTGTTCCATAGTCAGCAAGCACATAATCAGCTAGCCAAATTGGAATCCGCTCACCGTTTACTGGATTGATTGCAAACCTGCCAAGATCAACACCGTTTTTCGGTCGGTCGGTTGCCAATCTTTCGATGTCATTACTTTTCTTGGTGGCTTCCAAAAAGTCTTGGTACTTCATGCGAACTTCAGGACTAGATCCTGCCGCAAGCTCTGCCGCCAAATCTGAATCGGCTGCGACCACCATAAAGGTTGCACCAAATAAAGTGTCCGGTCTTGTGGTGTAAACCTCAATCGGTTCTGACCTGTTTTCAATCTCAAATTTCACAACCGCACCATAG
>WLDW01000088.1 GCA_009704605.1 Actinomycetota bacterium | reverse complement strand
TCGCGGTGGCGACCGAGCTGGTCGGCATCAATTCTGGCCTCGTTGATTGGCGCTCTGGGGGATCCAGACAAACGGGCTAGCTCCTCAAGGGCCTGCTCGATGCTGACTCCTAGCTCGCCGTCTACTTTCTCAAAGTCGGCGAAATAGTTAGCCACTTCTTCTCTGGCACTGTCGCGACGCGCGGCAAGTTCTGAGTAGTTCACCGGCTGCGCCTTCTCGTTGCGAGATATTGCACTGATCATGTCTAGCCAAGTGGAGCTAGCTCTTATTCCAAGACCGGGCAATCCCACTTGGGTAAATCTGGTAGCGAGCTCATCCAGAGTCTGTCTTCGAGGTGCCAAGACCAAAACTCTTTTGCCCTGGTGGGCAAGTGCACTAGCAAGAAGCACAACAGTTTGCGTATAGCCACACCCCGGCAAGGTCTCAACCGCAAAGCTAGTTCCAGCTAGGGCTCTGGAAACGATCCTGGTTTGAGTGCTATCCGAATCCGTTACCGCTATTGGATCTGCGATGCCCTGCTCAAAAGACTCAGCGTTGGAATCCAGTTCGGTGAGAAACAGATTTGTAACCGGGTGCTCAAGATATTCAAAGTCGGATGCTAAATCACTAGCTGCTGAAGAGAAGTTCCCGATAGCCAGCACTCTGCTGAACTCAAGATTTGCTGACTCATCCGTGAGCGAAGAAATGTGATCCAGCACTCGAACTGGAATCGGGTCCGATCCGACCTGGACCATCGATAGCAAGTCTTCAGCGTTTAGCTTTACCCCGTAGTGCCTAAGAAGCGCTGGAGCCAACGCTGGATTGACGAGGGCTTTTCTGGAAAGACTGAGTTCAAAATCATCGTGCTTAGTTAGAAGGTTCACTGGCCAAAGCAAGATCGGCATCCGAAGCTCATGGCCGTCAGATCGCAGGTCCACTAGCCCGCTTGCCAAGTAGAGACTTTCTATACCAAACTGCTCCGCGAGCGAGTCCTGCTTGTGCTTGATGCGATTGGCGGCGGAATAGGCCCTGGAGAAAGATAAAGAGTCACGAATCAGGTTAGAAAGTAGGGTTGGCCTGCCGGTAACAAATTGAGCCAAGCCTCCCGGGTGAGCTTTCTCGAGATTTACTTGACCGTAGCTGTTGTCTTTGAAGTGACTTAGTGGATCAGTTCCACCAATTTGATTGATTTCTAAAAACCACTGCTCGCGAGTAGGCGCAGACTGATGATCTTGAGTGTCTAGAAAATCGGTCATGACTCAAGACTAACTTTGGGGGGCCTTGATTCTTGGCTACCTCGGCTTGTGTTGAGGTATCTTTGATAGTTCTGGCCCCGTAGCTCAGTGGATAGAGCAGAGGTTTCCTAAACCTTGTGCGGAAGTTCGATTCTTCTCGGGGTCACTTTAGGCGGCGGCAGCAAAAGCTAAGTACTGATCCCACTCCGGTTCGAATCTTTCCGTACCCCGCACCATCCAGATTGTGCCAGCAGGCATCCGAGGTTTGAATTCTAGAGTCCAACCCATTTCAGCCAAGGTGCGATCACCCTTTTTGTTATTGCACCTGAGGCAGCAGGCAACCAAGTTTTCCCAAGAGTCGTCCCCGCCTTTAGATCTGGGCTGAACGTGATCGACGGTTGAAGCCGAGCGCTGACAGTAGGCACAGCGATGAGCATCCCTTCGAAGCACTCCCCTTCGAGAAACCGGAATTACCCGAGATCCTGGAATGCGGACGTAGCGAGAAAGCAAGATTACCGAGGGCAGCTTGTATTCCGAGGTTGCACTTCTTACTAGGTGATTCCCCGCCTGGGCTAAGACGGTGGCTTTTTGGTTTAGCACCAAAATAATGGCTCGCTTGAAGCTGACCACAGCAAGTGGTTCATACCCTGCGTTTAGTACCAAAGTTCTCATTCAAGTTCCTTTCGAATTGACCCACACGGATTGTGGGCGTTCGGTTAGTTAGCTTGATTGCCTGGGCACAAAAAAAGCGCCGTCATAAATGACGACGCGATTTACTTGCCCGGTATCGAACCGATGGGCTCGGGTTGCCGAGATTGGAAGCAGTACTTGGGAAGCATGCTGTTCATCAAAACCCCTAGCCCTTCAATTAGATGACAATTTCTAACTAGCTATAGGTTAGCCGATACAAAAACTATAAGTATCAAAAAGCCAGGCTGTGTTTTAAGTGCTGGCGCCTAGTCGAATGAAATAGTGCCTAGGGTCAAAAATTGGAGCCAGCTTGACTCGGTCGCCAGGCTGAGGGGCGTGATAGAACTGTCCATTTCCAGCATAGATTCCATTGTGGCTGTGATCGTTGAAGATAACTACGTCGCCAGGTCTGGCATCTTCTGGTGACACGACCATGCCAACTCTGGCCTGGGCGGTCACACTGTGGCGAAGCTCAACGCCGAACTGAGCAAACACAAACATCACATATCCTGAGCAGTCAAAGCCTCGTGGATTAGACCCACCAAAGATGTATGGCGTTCCCACGTACTGAGATGCGACCTTCAAAACCTGCTCAGCGCTGACGGAGCTAAATGGAGGGTTCTTGACATAGTCAGCGGCGCTTGGTCCGTTGTATGCCCGGTAGTTACTAATGGTCTGCTGGCGAAGAACGAGTGCTGCGCTTTCGGAAGCGTACTCACCTCTGACAAACTCAACGGTGTTGGCAGCAGCCACGGTTAGGTCCTGGGTACCCTCGGTTTGAATAATGTCTTCGGGGTTAGTGGTCGTAAACCTAGCCATGGCCGCAACCTCTGGGTCATACGCGTAGGCCGGCAAAGCCGAGGTTGCCAGCAAACCCGATGCGGTAAGCATGGTTACGGCCGTTCTGAAAGTTTGATTGTTGCGCAATCTGCCCTGGGCCGAGACTTTGCTTAGGGGTTTTTGAAGATCCCGCTCGCGCTTGAGGGCCTTTGCCTCCATGCGAAGCAAGGCTTTGCGAGCGCGCTTTGAAGACTTGGCTAGTTTTGCCTTCTCTGCTTCGCGCACCGAGCGTCTGGAGCGAATCTCGAAAGATTCCAGGACGTTTATCTCAACGTCTGCCCTGTGCTTGCCTGAACCATTACTGGCCAAAGATGCTACCTCCGCGTTGCTCTAAAGACTTCCGCTAAGAAATCAATCCTGAATCGAAACTATTAGTTCTAAAGATCTGATTTCAGGCTCAAAGCATTTCAGATCCGACTATCGAAATAGGTTGATTTCGCTAGCTGGGCAAGTCTACCCGATGAGCAACTAGGGCTCAAAAACTACGCCCGTTCTGGGCAAACTCGCAGACTACTAAGCTATTGCCATGCCAGACATCTTGATTCCTAGCCATTTGTTGCCCAAAGATGGGCGTTTTGGCTGTGGTCCGTCCAGGCTTAGACCTGAGCAGATGACGGCATTGGGCTCAAGCGGTTCTCGACTTATGGGCACCTCGCACCGCCAGGCTCCCATCAAGAACCTAGTTGCCGAGGTTCAAAATGGCCTACTTGAGCTATTTCGGGCACCAGCTGGTTACGAGATTGCGCTAGGAAACGGTGGCTCAACGGCCTTTTGGGATATGGCCGCTTACTCGCTGGCGGAAGGTAATTCCCAAGCCTTGGTCCACGGAGAATTCAGTTCCAAATTTGCCAGGTCCTTGGAGGCACCTTTTCTGGGAGAACTCACGGTTCAAAAGGGTGAACCGGGCTCCAGGTCAGAATTGGTTGCTACTTCTTTAACCAATACATATGTATACCCGCAAAACGAGACCTCTACTGGGGTGGTTACCCCAGTAGAACGGCTGGCTGGCGCGGACAGTGAGGCCTTGTTTCTAACCGATGCCACATCGGCAGCCGGAGGGATGGACTTTGATGCCAATAAGACCGACGTTTACTACTTCTCCCCACAAAAAAACTTTGGCGCTGACGGCGGAATCTGGTTGTCTTTGCTGTCCCCTAGGGCGGTAGAGCGAGCCGAGAAGTTAGCCAAATCGGATCGATACATTCCAGAGTTTTTGTCCCTCAAAACGGCAATCACAAATTCAAGACTGAATCAAACCCTCAATACCCCAGCCCTAGCGACGCTTTTCTTGCTAAACGAGCAAATCAAATGGATCAATTCCTCTGGTGGTTTGAAGTGGGCAGACGCCAAGACCCGATCCAGCTCGAAAGTCCTCTACGACTGGGCCGCAAAATCTGGTGTGGCGAGCCCGTTCGTTTCAAACCCAGACCACCGCTCTCAGGTAGTTGTAACTTTAGAATTTGAGGCGAGCGTGGATTCGGTTGAGCTGATTAGAGTGCT
>WLDW01000087.1 GCA_009704605.1 Actinomycetota bacterium | reverse complement strand
CTTTACGCGCTGCGTGATGTGACCGGAACAGTGGAGGCAATTCCGCTTATCGCTTCTTCAATCATGAGCAAGAAAATTGCTGAAGGAACTGGATCACTTGTTTTGGATGTGAAGGTTGGCTCTGGCGCATTTATGAAGGATTTTGCTAGAGCCAGGCAGCTCGCGGAGGTTCTAGTTCAGCTAGGTAAAGACGCCGGCGTAAACACTTCAGCACTACTTACTGACATGTCAACACCTCTTGGGTTGAAAGTTGGCAACGCACTTGAAGTCGAAGAATCCGTCGATGTTCTTGCAGGCGGGGGACCATCAGATGTTATTGAGATAACAGTTGCTCTAGCCACCGAGATGCTAAATCTTGCGGGAGTCAAAGATGTTGATGTTGCAGCAGCCTTGAAAGATGGTCGTGCGATGGATAAGTGGCGCGCGATGATTAGCGCGCAAGGCGGAGATCCAGACGCCAAGTTGCCAGTAGCAAAAGAAACTCAAACGGTCGTGGCAGAATCTGACGGAGTCATTTCAGAACTAGATGCACTAGCGGTTGGTCTTGCTTCCTGGAGGCTTGGTGCCGGAAGGGCCAGAAAGGAAGACCCGGTTCAGTTTGGTGCTGGAGTAACCTTGCATGCACAACTTGGAGACACTGTCAAAAAAGGCGCTCCGCTATACACCTTGCATACCGATGAACCGGGCCGGTTTGCCCGGGCCGCCGAGACCATCGCGAAAGCTTATAAAATTGAGGCTCAAGCTCAAGTGACGCGAAAGCTGATACTTGATCGAATATCTAACTAGTTGCTTTGACAAGGAAAACCCACAATGGCCACAAACATCAAGGCACTACCTAAAATCTCTCTTCACGATCATCTAGATGGCGGTCTTAGACCACAGACCATGATTGATTTGGCCGAAAAAATTGGTCACAAACTTCCAGCAACGGATGCCGCTGAACTAGGAAACTGGTTCTTCGAATCCGCTGACTCGGGTTCACTAGAGCGCTACCTAGAGACTTTTGAACACACCACTGCCGTTATGCAGACCGCCGAGGGTCTTTCACGTGTGGCAAAAGAGTTTGTTCTTGATTTGCATGACGATGGCGTGATTTACGGTGAAGTTCGCTGGGCTCCAGAGCAGCACTTATCCAAGGGCCTAACTTTGGACGAAACAGTTGAGGCCGTTCAAGATGGTCTTGAGCAGGGAATGTCGGAAGTTGAAGCAGCCGGAGGTTTCATTAGAACCGGACAGCTGGTCACCGCAATGCGCCAAAACAATCGCGGTATGGAGATAGCGGAGTTAGCTGTTCGCCACCGCGACAACGGCGTTGTTGGTTTCGACATTGCAGGACCTGAAAAAGGATTCCTTCCGGTCAATCACAAAGCAGCTTTCGAGTATCTTGCGGAGCAACTCTTTCCAATTACAGTTCACGCTGGAGAAGGCGATGGAGTTGCGAGCATCAGGGACGCGATTGTCTCCGGCAGGGCACTTCGACTAGGTCACGGTGTCAGGTTGATTGAGGACGTTATGTTCTCTCGCGCTGAGGGCGACACCGATGTAGTTGTGCTTGGAGAGGTAGCCGAGTGGGTGCACGATCGAGGCATTGCTTTAGAGCTTTCGCCTTCATCAAACCTGCAAACCGGAGCTATCTCGATGCTTGGAGAAACCATGGCAGATCACCCATTTGATATCTTGTATGAACTTGGTTTCAAGGTCACGGTCAACACCGACAACCGCCTTATGTCTAGAACTACACTCACTCGTGAGCTTGAGCTTCTGATGAGCACCTTTGGTTACTCTCTGGCTGATTTAGAGCAGTTCCAACTAAATGCTGCCGAGGCATCATTCCAAGCACTTGATGACCGCGAAGAACTAATCGACATGATTAGCGAGGGTTTCGCTAACGCTTAGCGGGACTGTTTCGACAATTCTCTAGAGGTATAGGATCATTCAATGTCACTTCCAAATCCTGGTGAAAGCCCAAGAACTGAGATAAACCGCCTTAAGCAGCGCTCTGTTTCAGATCGCGATGCGATGTACGAGATTTTGGACTCCACTATCTTGTGCCACATCGGATACGTGGAAAGTGGACAACCCTATGTTTTGCCCTACGCATTCGTGCGCGAAGGGGACCGAATCCTCATCCATGGTTCATCTGGAGCCAGGTTCATGCGAGAACTATCTAAAGGTGCACCAACTTGCATCACTGTCACAAAATTAGATGGCCTAGTGCTTGCCAGGACTACTTTTGATTCGAGCATGAACTATCGATCGGTCGTAATTCTGGGAACCGCAGAAGAAGTCACCGGAGATGACAAGAATAAGCTCCTTGAAAAAGTGAGCGATGGACTAGTGCCAGGCAGAACCCTTGAGGTTCGAAAATCTACCAATAAGGAATTGGCCGCCACGACCTTGATTTCAATTTCGCTGGCAGAGGCATCGGTGAAGATTAGAACAGGAATGCCTCATGACGACGAAGGATCCGGTACGGGCGTCTGGTCTGGGGTGATACCTCTGCATCTAGTTGCCGGTGAACCAATTGCGGCCGACGAGGAATCACAAAATCTTCCAATTCCACAAAGTGTAAAAGAATTCAGAGCTAACCCAAAGGGTTAGTTCAATACTTGCCGCATGGCGGCTTCTAGTTCCGCAAGAAGTTTCTTGGACTGAGCCTCGTTATCTGAAACTGCCTGCAGGTAGCACTTGAGCTTCGGTTCAGTGCCAGAAGGCCTAACAATTACGGTTCTACCATCTTGGAGCTTAAACCTAAGCGCATCTGTTGCAGGCAGCGAACTAGAGCCCTGGCTCATGTCCTCAAAAACTGCAGCTACTCCAGCAATCTGTGTCGGGGGATTAGTGCGAAGTTTGTTCATCAAGTCTGATATCACATTCAAGTCAGTTACTCGAATGGATATCTGTCCGGTGGCGAAGTAACCATAGCGCTGCATTAGTTTGTCCAGCTGGTCTCCAAGGGTGTAGCCCTGATTGGCCAGCGCGGAGGCGATGTCGGCAACAATCAGCGCAGCAGATAGTCCGTCTTTGTCTCGAACCTGACCCCAGTCAACGCAGTATCCAAGCGCCTCTTCGTAACCAAAGATCAGGTTCGGAACCCGGCTCACCCACTTGAATCCAGTGAGCGTCTGCTCAAAACCAAAACCGTAATGCTCTGCCACTTTGCTCAACGCGGAGCTAGAAACAATCGAGCAAGCAAGTGAACCCGTTCTACCTTCACGAGAAGCACGTGAAGCCATTTCTTCGCCAAGAATCAAACCAAGTTGATCTCCTGTTAGCTGCTGGTAGCCGCCATCGGCCTTCTTGAAAGCAACAGCTAAACGATCGGCGTCTGGATCGTTTACTAAAACTAGGTCAGCCTGCTGATCTTCTGCCGTGGCTAAGGATTCATCCATCGCGCCAGGCTCTTCGGGGTTGGGGAACGCAACAGTTGGGAACTTACCATCAGGCTGCTGCTGCGAAAGAACCTGTGCTGGCTCCGCTAAACCTGAAAGCTTAAAAATCTCCTGGATAAAGCTAGCTCCAACGCCATGCATAGCTGAGTAAACAATCTTGATGCTTTTTCTCTCCGAATGCTTGTTTAGCAGCCCGCTCACTGACTGCGAGTAACCGGTTCTAACACTTGTTGGCACTTCGACAAATGATTCAGAACGCGTAAGTGCTGCAACCGAACCCGACTTAGCGAATTCATCAATATGCTTTGCTATTTCTGCATCCATCGGGGAGATAATCTGTGATCCGCTGAAGTCATAGACCTTGTATCCGTTATCACCCGGCGGGTTATGTGAGGCGGTGACCATTACTCCAGCCGATGCCCCAAGATTTCTTACCGCGTAGGCAACCAACGGGGTTGCGGCAAGTTCTGGAAACAAGAAAGCTCTAATTCCAAATCCTGCAAATATCTGAGCCGAATCCTTGGCAAAAACGTCTGAGTTTTTTCTTGCGTCGTAACCGATTACTACGCTTGGGTCATCGAAGTTTTCCTTAAGGTACTTCGAGATACCAGCTGCGGCCTGAGCCACCAAAACTCTGTTCATGCGGTTTGGGCCAGCACCCAGTAAACCCCTAAGCCCCGCTGTTCCAAAGCCAATTCGGTGGCCAAATCTGTCGGCTAGTCCAGCTTCATCTGATTCGGATATCAGCTTTTCTAGCTCAGCAACAGTTTCCGCATCGGGATCTTGATCAATCCAGTTGCGTGCTTGTTGAATCAGGGTTTCTAGCTGGGTCATATCTTTTTGATGATGGCTG
>WLDW01000086.1 GCA_009704605.1 Actinomycetota bacterium | reverse complement strand
TGCGTGACTAACGAGCTTTGCGAATGGCATCCAGCCACTTCTTAGCTTCACCGTATTGTCCATTTGAGTTGTTGCCAGAAGGAGCGGTTTGCTGTTTATCAGCCCTGGGGTAGGAACCTAAGAAACTGACTTTAGGGCTGAATCTGTGAAGACCAGCCAAGGCCTCACCAACCGACTCATCCAACACGTGTCCTTCAGCGTCGATGTTAAATCGGTAACGACCTAACCTGTCGCCAATTGGCCGTGATTCAATTCGCGTTAGGTTTACACCCCTGGTGGCAAATTGCTCAAGCATCTCAAGAAGCGATCCGGGTCTATCGGTCGGTAGCTCAACGATTACCGAGGTCTTGTCGGCTCCCGTTGGTTTAGATAAATCCCCCGCAAGCCCGATTTGAATAAACCTGGTCTGAGCTTGCTTATTTTCACCAATGTTCTTTGCAAGAGTAGTCAGTTTGAAATGATTTATTATTGACGGCGCAGCTATTGCCGCATCAGCGTAGGAGCTCTCCAAAAGATCCTTTGCTGCAGAAGCAGTGGATGTTGTTGGAAGGTGAACGTGACCTGGAAGTTTCTCGAGTAGCCATTTTCTGCTTTGCGCATAGGCAACCGGGTGGGTGGCTACGGTTTTTACGTTCGAAAGTTTTGTTCCTGGCTTAGCAACCAAGTTGAAGGTAACTGGAACTAGATATTCTCCGTAGATTCGAATCAGTTCTGTTCCGGCAAGGGCATCAAGCGTTGCCGATACTCCCCCCTCAATCGAGTTCTCCACCGGAACAACGGCCCTAGAAACTTTGCCAGAGACAACCAAGTCGATCGCTTCAGAAACGTGATTGACTGAGATTAGTGAGGCGCCCTTGGCCTGATTGATTTGTTTCACAGCAAGCTCTGTGAATGTGCCGGCTGGCCCTAAAAATGCATAAGAACGCTTTCTTGCGGAATCACTGTTTTTGTTGGGCATGGATAAAGGTTAATCCCCAAAAGGGCTAAGCGGTTGATTTTTTTATCCTATGTAGCCAGGGCTGGCAGGTAGCTGCCAAAACTCCTCTAGGGTCTGAATACCTTTCTCTTTCATCTCGAGAGCAAGCGCACCCCCTACATACCTCAGGTGCCAAGGCTCATATTGGAATCCCGTGATGGCCTCTTTGCCTTCTGGATATCGAATGATAAAGCCAAAAAAATGCGCATTTTCACTTAGCCAAACACCGGCTTCGGTTTTTCCAAAACAGGTCAGAATCACACAACCTTGACCTACAGCTGAGAAATCAGCTGCCAATCCAGTCTGGTGTTCGCTGTATCCAGCCCTCGCGATAAGTTGCTCAGCAACGGCTAAACCTCGCTGGTTTTTCAGCCTTTCATAAATAGTTTGTTGCATGTCAAAGGGTCGATAGCCGCTATTGAGAACCAGGGTCCCAGCCCCCGCGTTACTCATCGCGGTAGCCATTCGTTCGGTAGCCCACGCAACTTCATCTCTAAGCTCTTGTTCTGACGGGTTCTGTAATTGGGGGTCAGCTAGATTCGGGGCACGAAGTTTTTTTGGTTCGTAGCCAATCGGTGAAAGTGGTCGGTGCTTGTTTGAGACCAACCAGGTTGAATCAGGATTGTCAATTGATCGGATTGGGGGATTGAAAATTGAAACCGGTTCAGAGCCAGCCTGATCCGGGGGCGTGGGAGGGGGTGATTGCTCACTAGGGGAAGATGAAGGTTTGGACTCCGCTAAAGAGACAAACGCGCCGTGTGCTCCTGCTGCTAGTAGCAAAACAATAGTCAAGACGCCAAACACACTTAGCCCGATAGGAGGTCTTTGACGAATCCTCTTTTTGGTTGGCACGGAGGTAAGCCTAACTTTTGGTTGCGAATAATCAACTTGAGCCTAGACTTATTAACAACACGGGAGTTTGGTGAAACCAGACTGAGAGGGAGACTTTATAGTCTTCGACCGTCGAACCTGATCTTGGGTAATGCCAGCGCAGGGAGGACACTCACAAATCCCGTGCCCAACTAGCTACAAGTACTTAAGGGGCACGAAATGAAAAGAATCGCACTACTCGCACTAACCGCAGCCTTACTCTTTACTGGCTGCACACCAACCACTCAGGCTCAGGTTGTGACCCTAGTGGCCCACGATTCATTTGCGATCTCAGATGAGTCAATCGCAGAGTTTGAACAGCAGTCAGGCTTCAAGCTCGAAATCTTTAGAGCAGGGGATGCAGGAAGCGTCACTAACCGGCTTGTTTTGACCAAAGACTCCCCTATTGGAGATGTGGTGTTTGGGATAGACAACACCTTCCGGGGTGTAGCCGATGAAAACAATCTCATCGACGGCTCACTATCAGAAGTGACTTATTCGGATGTTTGCTTCAATTACGACAGGGTTTGGTTTGAAGAAAACAATCTGGCTCCACCTAGTAGCTGGAGAGATCTGGTCTTGCCCGCCTATGAGGGTCTGACGGTAGTAAGTAATCCCCTGACTTCTTCCCCGGGTCTTGCTTTTCTGGCAACCACAGTTGCCGCTTTTGGAGAAGACGGCTTCGAGGCATTCTGGCAGCAGCTAAAAGATAACGGCGTCAAAGTTGCAACTGGTTGGGAAGAGGCCTACTTCACTGAGTTCTCTGGTTCGGCAGGAGAAGGAAACTATCCAGTGGTTCTTAGCTACAGCTCATCGCCAGCTGCAGAGGTTAGAGAAAATGGAGTATCTCAAACTGTGCCGCTTCTAGATGAGTGCTTCAGGCAAATTGAATATGTTGGCGTCTTGCAAGGTGCAACTAATCCTGCGGGAGCAAAAGAACTAGTTGAGTTTTTACTTTCTGTTTCTTTTCAGTCAACTATGCCGGGGCTGATGTATGTGTATCCGGTGAATCCCGAAGCAGTTGTACCTGCCGAATGGGCTCGGTTTGGCCCACCGGCTAAATCAACGATTGGTGAGGATTTGGATATTGCAAGCAACAGAGTTAGCTGGCAGGACAAGTGGTCTGCAATTTTTGACTAGAAAAATACTTTGGCTGGTACCCCTTTTATTTGTCGGGGTAGTTTTTTACTGGCCGGTCACTCAAGTCTCCTTGCTTGGAGAATCTGGTAACTGGTTAGCGAGACTGGTTGAACCAAACACACTAGGGGTTGTTTGGTTTACGATCTGGCAGGCAGCTTTATCCACGGTCATTACCGTGATCATCGCGATTCCTGGCGCATACCTTCTATACAGAAGATCTTTTCCCGGCCAACAACTAGTTCGAGCCCTGATTACCGTGCCATTTGTTCTGCCAAGTATTGTGGTGGCCGTTGGGTTCACAGTTTTTCGAAGTGTCCATGAGTTTTACCAGGGACTGGGGCTTACTTTCTTGGCAGATCCGGTCTATTGGATTATTGCGGCCCACGTGTTTGTGAACTACTCAATAGCAGTGAAGACCATAGGTGGGGTGTGGGCAACTATGGATGCTGACATCGAAGCAGCCGCTGAGCTAGATGGGGCCGGCAGGCTCAGAACACTGTTGGCCATATCTCTGCCACAGCTCAAGCCAGCAATCTACTCGGCAGCGGCTTTGATTTTTCTTTTTTCAGCAACAAGTTTTGGGATTGTTCTGGTTCTTGGAGGCGGGCAAGTACAAACTATTGAAACAGCAATTTTCTTTGCCGCAACCCAAAGACTAGATCTTGAGCTAGCTGCCGCGTTGGTTTTAGTTCAGACTCTGATAACCGCTCTGGCGTTCTTGGTGGTTACCAAACTTGCCAAAGACAGCTTTGGTCTCGAGCAGGTGTTTGAAGGATCGCGGAAGCCAAAGGTTGATCGCCGAGATTTGTTGGCACTTGTGATTAGCGTTGCAATCTGGGTGGGGTTGTTAGCAATGCCCTTGGTTCTAGTCCTAGTTAGAGCCTTTGACGTTCGAGGCAGTTTTGGTTTTGAGAATTTTGTGAACCTCGGAACTCGAGGAGCAAGAGATCTTCTGAACATCACTTTTGTTGATGCGGCGGCGAACTCACTACGAAATATGTTTGTCGCAGCCATAATCGCGTTTGTGTTGGGAACACTAATTTCCTGGTTGCTTATTCGAACTAGATTTCGGTTTCTTGACTTAGTGTTTTTACTTCCGCTTGGTGTTTCAAGTGTTGTGTTGGGTTTTGGATTTTTGGTGTCTTTTGATGCCACCTGGTTTCCCCTACGTTCAAGCTGGCTAATTGTTCCCCTGGCTCAGGCGCTTATCGCTCTTCCTATGGTCGTCCGGTTAGTTCACCCGGCGCTTGTTTCTCTCGGAAGAGAACCGATTGAGCAGGCGCAATTAGACGGAGC
>WLDW01000085.1 GCA_009704605.1 Actinomycetota bacterium | reverse complement strand
TCAACTACCCTTCGGGTTTCTTGAGCCTGGACTAGGTTTTGATCAACTTCTCTGGTGTTCAAAAGTGCGTCTTGGATGGCCTGTTTGGTGATTTCGTGAAAGACCATGCGGCTAACTGGAACCTTGGGCTTTAGAACCTGCAATAGGTGCCAGGCAATAGCCTCTCCCTCGCGGTCCTCATCGGTAGCTAGAAATAGCTCATCCGCCTCGGCCAGAGCTTTCTTGAGCTCAGTTACGGTTTTGCTCTTTCCGGCCGAGATTGCGTAATAGGGCTCAAAGTCGTTTTCGATGTCAATTGAGAACTTGGCTAGCGAGCCCTTTTTCTTCTTCTCTTCTGGGGGTAAGTTCTTCGGGTCAATGAGGTCCCGGATGTGGCCAATTGAGGCCATGACTGTGTAGTCATCGCCAAGGTACTTGGCAATCGTCTTCGCCTTGGCAGGCGACTCAACGATTACTAGCTTGTTACCTTTTGGCATCAATCTCCTAAATCATCAACCAGGTCCGGCCCTGGCTCGCGCTTTTTGCACAATCCCCAACGTTTCCATGTTGGTTTCGATAAAGACCTCGAAACCGACAATACGACATCGTTCCAGAACTAGCTGGCTATTGCTAGCAATATCTTTAGCCACAATACACGGATTACCTGTGGATACACCTCTAAGTGCATCAGCTGCAGCCAGTGCAATCGAATTTGTAGTGGCCTGCAGCCTAGTAAATCCCAGTAATTGCGTGCTAACTAGCGATGAGGCAGCAAACAAAGCAAAAAACACAATCAGAATCGAAATTGCAAGGATTGTGCCCGCTCCATCGTCACTTTTCACTGTCCCGATGCTCTTGCGCACTGCTTCTCAGCTAATTCTAGAAAACCAATTTCCATGCCAGCAATCGGCGTCGCAACACTTAATTTCACACAAATCGAGTCTTCAAGTTCTTCTAATTCAAACGCAACTTGTTCGCCAGCTGTAGCAACTAGTTGATCAATTAGCTCAGCCGGTTCTCCTCTAGCCACCGCACTTGCAACCATTGCAGCAACATTAATCAGTTGAAGCTTGGCAGATTGCAAACTCATCGCACCTATAGCAATGGTCATGATCAGTATTACTAACGGAAGCGTCAATACAAGCTCTGCAGTGACGCTTCCTCGGGTTGAACTAGATCGCACCGAATGTAAGAGCCGACCGGATTAGGTCAAAAAGAATAGTTTTGACCTCATCGCTTCTCATGATTACTACCAGCAGCCCCGCAAAGCCCACCGCTGCCATGGTGGCGATGGCGTATTCGGCCGTTGCGGCACCCTCTTCTGATTTCCAGTTCATTTCTCTCCTTTTTATATGGCGCGAAATAGCCCTATCCCAACAGGGACCACGGCTAAAAATACGAAGGCTGGTAGGGCTGCTAATCCAAGTGGAATAAGAAGTGAAATTGACAGCTTGGCAAGCCGTGATCGATCATTACTCCAAAGCCTGTGACGCAAGGTATCTGCCCTGGCCAGCAATAATCCATTTAGGGCAACACCTGATTGCTCTGAGACTTTCACTGCGTCCCAAAACATGGTCAGCTGATCTGCTGGAACATCCTGCGAAAACTGCTGCCTAGATTTGGTCCTAGCAAGTCCAGCAGCAGCTTTTGGGCTAAGGCCTGCGGATAGTCCAATTGCCACCGCATCCAAAAAAGCTCCAGGGTCAGCCTCTCGAGGTTTTGCTTTATCAAGCATCCGCAATGAGCTGATTCTGGCAACAATAAGAAGTAGCAGTCCTAGGCCAATTGAGATCACCCCTAACGCCGTTTCCAAAGAAGCACCAATGGCTGAAAGACCAAAAAGCTCTGAAAAGATCACGGCAACGAGTGGAAGAAGCAAGATTAGGTTGGCGGTTGCCCTAGGGGAAGCAAATGCAATTACTAATTCCACAAACTGCCTTTGTTGGGCTCTAAAAACTTCGGTGAGTCGATCAAGAGCCAGTGCTAAGTGACCTCCTGACTCAGTGGCTACCTCCCAAATGAACTGAAATTGCTTTACCTGAAACTCAGATAGCTCACTTGTTTGCAATTGCCTCTTCGCGACCGTTGCACTGGTACCAGAACGAATCAGCGCAGTTATCTCCATCACGGCTAACTCGGCGCTCATGCCAACGCTAGCTTTTGTCTTGGTTGGAAATCTTTCACAACTAGCTCGCCAGCCTCGATGGCGAACTTTCCAATTCCTGAAACGCTTCTAGTTCCAGCTTTTGCCTCGAGAGCAATTACCCAATCAAAAGCTGCGGCAATCATTTTGAAAAAGGCCGTATCGGAGATTGCCAGATCGGCCTTTATTGTGGAAAGTCGTTCGGGAACTTGAAACAGGTTGTTTGCGTGAATGGTGGTTGCCCCACGGTGACCAGTGTTTAGAGCCTGCAGCATGGCCATAAGCTCCAAGCCTCGAACTTCACCAACGACTATTCGATCTGGCCGCATCCGGAGTGCTTCGCGCACTAACTGTTCTAAGGCGATCTTCCCCTGACCCTCAACGTTGATACTTCTTGATTGCAGGCAAACAATGTTGTTGCCAGCTAGTTCGGTGACGTCTTCTACCGCAATGACTCTTTCGGTGGAACCGCTGAGCATTGCTCGAAGCAGGGTAGTTTTTCCAGAACCGGTTGGACCAGAAATTAGAAAGCTCTCGCCAGAGTCCACAATCTCTCGAATAATTGTTTGCTGCAACGGCGATGCAGAAAGTGTGTTAAACAATTCTGACAGTGTTTTCACTTTTGCTTGGTGCAAGCGAATAGACAGTAGCGTCTTGGAACTGCAGCCAGATTTTAGAACAGCATGAACTCTTAGTCCGCCTGGCAAACAAACATCAGCAAATGGGTTTGCAAGATCTAGTCTTCTGCCACCTAATTCAATTAGCTCTCTTTCAATGGCAGCAAGCTCTAATTCGGAAACTTGGAAATCAGTAAGCAAAACTAATCCGTCACCGTAATCAGCTAGTGACTCTGACTCGCTAAGCAAGATGTCGGTGACGTGCT
Source organism: Actinomycetota bacterium (assembly GCA_009704605.1). GTDB lineage: Bacteria > Actinomycetota > Actinomycetes > Actinomycetales > Microbacteriaceae > Rhodoluna. The sequence goes on along the minus strand of WLDW01000085.1, from coordinate 1,310 downwards.
CGTTATCGATTAGCTCAAGCAGCCAAGTAGGTAGTTGGGTTTCCACCCACTAACAATCGGTCAAGCTTGCGCTTATTTGGCGGGGGACAAAGAAAATGTGGATAAATTAGGGGGCGGCAGGTTTTGGGGAAAACCTGCCGCCTGGTGATAGCGATTGGGGGAATCTAACTATCACAAGTCAGTAATAAATTACCGACGGTTTATTCTAGGCAGGAATTAGTCGCCAAAAGCTCATTTGTGCCATTATTACCAGTGAGTTAGAAGGAGTTGGCAATGGTGCCGAATCAGTCAGATATCGAAAACCTTCTGCACGAATCCAGACGTTTTCCTCCGAGTGAGGCCTTTGCTTCCCAAGCCGTGGCCAAAAAAGAGCTCTACGACCAAGCCGCCAACAACCGCCTTGGCTTTTGGGCCGACAAAGCTCGTGAGCTTTACTGGCACAAACCCTTCACAAAGACCTTGGATTATTCCAACCCTCCTTTTGCCAAGTGGTTCGAGGACGGCGAGCTAAACGTTTGTTACAACGCCCTCGATCGTCACGTTCTTGCCGGCAAGGGCGACAAAGTAGCCCTTTACTTCGAGGGTGAGTCTGGCGACAGTTCTAAAATCACCTACTCCCAGCTGCTAACCGAAGTCAAAAAAGCAGCCAATGCCTTTGCTTCTTTGGGGGTAGCTAAAGGAGATCGAGTGGCAATTTATATGCCACTTGTTCCAGAGGCAGTAATTGCCATGTTGGCAACTGCACGATTGGGTGCCATCCACTCAGTTATCTTTGGCGGTTTTTCTGCCGAGTCACTTCGAAGTCGAATCAATGACGCTGAAGCAAAGCTGGTCGTGACAGCTGATGGGGGAAATAGAAAAGGTAAAGTCTTACCTTTGAAGCCCGCTGTTGACGAAGCTATTTCAGCTGGTGCTTGTCCAAGTGTTGAGCACGTGATTGTTCTAAGGCGTGGTGGAAACGAAGTTGCCTGGAATTCGAAAACAGATCTCTGGTGGGAAGATGTTGTTGGTAGCGCTTCTGATCAGCACGAGGCTCAAGGCTTTGAATCTGAAAACCCGCTGTTTATCCTGTACACCTCCGGTACCACAGGCAAACCAAAAGGTATCTTGCATACTTCAGGTGGATACCTGACTCAGGCCACATTTACTCACAAAGCCCTGTTTGATGTTCATCCCGACAAAGACATTTACTGGTGCACCGCGGATGTTGGCTGGATCACTGGACATTCCTATGTGGTCTATGGGCCACTAACCAATGGGGTCAGTCAGGTCATATATGAAGGTACCCCTGACACCCCAGACTGGGGTCG
>WLDW01000084.1 GCA_009704605.1 Actinomycetota bacterium | reverse complement strand
TGTCAACGTTAGAGACACTCCAGAAACTGCGCTGGCTTTTGCAAGACAAGTGAATCTGAATTTCCCTTCGGTGATGGATGCCAAAACCGGATCTGTGGTTTTGGGATTCACCGGTGTAGTTACCCCACAAGCTGTCCCAACAACTTTGGTGATTGATTCCGAAGGAAACGTCTCTGCAAGAGTTCTTGGGCGAATCGATAAAGGAATTCTGGAAGAACTAATCAAGACCGTAGTCAGGGAGAAAAATTGAATCCCGCTGAGATAGTTCTAAATGGTTCACTTCTTGGTGCCATGCCGTTGGCGTTACTTGCTGGTCTAGTCTCGTTTGTTTCACCATGTGTGTTACCACTTGTTCCTGGATACCTTGGTTACATCACCGGTGTTGCTGATGGCTCTGCCAAAAAATCAAGAGTGATTATCGGATCTATTCTTTTCGTTTTGGGTTTTACCGCAGTGTTTGTTTCATTCGGAGCACTGTTTGGTGGAATAGGAATGTTGATTTACATCAACAACCTAGTTTGGGTTCAGCAGGTTCTTGGCGTGATTATCATTTTGCTTGGGTTGGTATTGATCGGCCAGTTTTCATTCCTGCAGCAAACTTTCAAAACTTCTCTGAAGCCAAAGATTGGACTCGCTGGAGCACCACTACTGGGTGTGGCATTTGGTCTAGGTTGGACCCCCTGCATTGGCCCAACGCTTGCTGCTGTTCTCACTCTCGCTTCCGATGCCGGTTCGCCAGGGCGGGGAGCGCTCTTGGCGTTTTTGTACTCAATTGGAATCGGTTTGCCATTTATTGCAATTGCCGCAGGTTTTGGTTGGGCTACCAAGTCAGTTAGTTTTGTGAAAAAGCACATCAGAACTTTCAACATCGCTGGTGGCGTCATGTTGATTCTTCTCGGTATCGCACTAGCAACTGGTCTGTGGATTGGATTCGCTTCTTGGATTCAGGGGGTGTTCGGTGTCTTTACCCCAGCGCTATGACGCTCCTGATATAGGACTAACTGGTTGGTCCAGATGGATTTGGCGACAGCTAACCAGCATGAAAACTGCTCTCATACTCCTCCTGCTTTTAGCAGCCGCAGCAGTTCCAGGTTCGATCTATCCGCAGCGCTCCGCAGACCCAAATGGCGTCGCGCAGTTTTTTGATAACAATCCCGAGCTAGCACCGGTTCTAGATTTCTTCCAACTCTTTGATGTTTACGGGTCAATTTGGTTCTCGGCGATTTACATTCTTCTATTTACCTCCTTGGTTGGATGCGTTCTTCCAAGAACCAAAGTGCACTATGACGCCCTGCGTCAAGAACCAGTCAAAACTCCAACCACTTTGTCTCGCATGCCTGCCTACCAAAAATCCACTACCCCAAAAGGTCTAGACCCAGTTCAGGTAGGAACGCAGATTCTAAGAGGCAGAGGCTACCGAGTTATCAAGCGCGGAAATTCGATTAGCGCCGAAAAGGGTTACATGCGCGAAACCGGAAACCTAGTTTTTCACCTATCTCTAGTTGGTGTCTTGATTGCGGTTGGTGTTGGGGGTGGCTACAGTTTTTCCGGCCAAAGAGTATTGGCCGAGGGAGACACTTTTGTTAACAACCTCGCAGGGTTTGACTCTTTGTCACCAGGCCTGTTTTTCAACCCAGAGACCCTGACGCCACTCAGCGTTACTTTGGACAAGTTTGAAGTTGACTACGACTTCACAAACAAGACCAACATCGGAGCCCCGCTAGATTTTCGTGCGACTGTCACCAGAAAAACTAGCTCTGAGGATCCGGGCGAAACGTCGGTAATTCAGGTCAATGCACCCTTAGATGAGCCAGGTGCAAGCCTTTATCTAACGGGGCACGGCTACGCACCTGAGATCACCGTTCGAGACGCAAATGGCGACATTAGCTATTCCGGAGCAACAATTTTTCTTCCCCAAGATAACAACATGACCTCGATTGGAATTATCAAGGTTCCGGACAATCAACCAGAGCAAATTGGAATTGTTGCCTTCTTCTATCCAACTGCGGCAGAGCTTTCAACTGGTGCTTACACATCTATGTTCCCAGGGATTGTGAATCCACTGATCTCGATGAATGTTTACACCGGTGATCTTGGGCTTGACAGCGGTCAGTCACTAAACGTGTATGCATTAGACACCGAAAGACTTACGCAGGTTGCAGGACGAGACGCACCAACCCCAGGAATTGTTTTGGAACTTGGACAAACCAAGGATCTCCCAAACGGTTTAGGGACCGTAACGTTCGATGGCATCAAGAGATTCGCTTCCTTAGACATCGCACACAACCCAGGTCAGTTCTGGGTATTGCTGTTTTCATTGCTTGCTTTAGCTGGTGTCATTGTTGGATTGATTACTCCCCGCCGCAGGGTTTGGGTGAAGAGCACAGCTTCGGGTTTTGAAGTTGCAGCACTTTCCAAGCGTGAGGATCCAAGAATTGAAGAAGTTGTTAGAGAATTAACCCAAGAGATAAAAAAAGGAAGTAAATGAACTCCGTTGTCCTGAATGAAAGCCTGTCCCAGGCATCTTTACTGGTGATATTTGCTTCCATGCTGGTGTTTACCGCAGCCTTCTTGGTATCGGGCTGGCATCTTTCCAAAGCGGCTAGCAAAAAAGTCAAAGAGGTCAAAGCCTCATCGGCCCTAGAGCGCGTTGGGCTTTCGTTGGCTGTCATCGCAACCCTTGTTTTGGCAGCTGGTGTAATCATGCGCGGAATTGCCGCCGCGAGAGTTCCTTGGTCAAATCTCTACGAGTACTCAATTACCGGCGCACTTATTCTCATGATGATTTTCTTGATTTCCATCCGCGTCCCAGAAGTTCGGATTCTAGCTACTTTCGTCGTTGGATTTGTGCTTCTAGTACTTGGCACCGCTGTTTCTTTGTTTTACGTAGAAGTTCAATCACTGATGCCAGCACTACAAAGCTTCTGGCTCGTGATCCACGTTTTGGTAGCACTCACAGCAACTGCTTTCTTTAGCATTGCGGCAGCACTCTCCACCGCCTATCTTCTAAAAACCGCCAACTGGGTTGAGAAAGCAAAAACAAAAGGAGTTGCAAACTTCAAGCGCGTAATGGGAATCTTTCCAAAGAAAGAAACTCTTGAGCAGCTTGCCTACCGATTCAACATTGTTGGTTTCATTCTTTGGAGCTTCACATTGATTGCCGGTGCAATTTGGGCGGAGCGAGCCTGGCACCGCTACTGGGGTTGGGATACCAAAGAAGTTTGGACATTTATTATTTGGACAATCTACGCCGGTTACCTACACGCCAATGCCACAAGAGGTTGGACCGGTAAGCGTGCAGTTTGGTTAGGACTTGTTGGTTTTGCTGCGGTTGTTTTCAACTTCACAATTGTGAACATGTTCTTCAAAGGTTTGCACGTTTACTCAGGACTCTAAGCCTAGAATTCTGGAGCAACGCTCCAACCTTGCGATCCACCAGTCATATCTGTGATCTTCTGCCTTCAAAATATCAAGCGATGAAGTGTTGATTTCTGGGCGACGAAGTTCAAGGATTCCATTTTCTGGAACTAACCGGTCAGCTGTTAGGTCGCCACCAAAGAGATAGCCCGTTCCAAGTCCTGCGTCGTAGTTCAATTCCGGAAGGCAGGAAGCGAAGTGCAATTCAGCAGCTAAACCAATTGAAGACTGCATCGCACTTGAGGCGCAGATTTCAAGCAGTGAAGAATTGGCAACAGATAGTGCACTCTTTATGCCGCCAAGTGGGGCGCTCTTCAGAACTAGTAGGTCAGCAGCTCCCGCAAGTTCAACAGCAAGCGGGTCGGAAGACCTTCTAACTGATTCATCGGCTGCGATCAATGTCTTTTGACCGCGTTTTGATATCTCTATTCGAAGCTCAGCTAGTTCGGCAATTGTTGCCACCGGTTGCTCGAAGAATTCAAGATCAAGTGAGTTACTTACTAGCTCGGTTATTAGCTCTAGCGCTTGAGAAACTGTGAAGCCGCCATTGGCATCTAGGCGCAGCTTGGCGTCGGGGTATAACTGTTTTACTTCAAGAATTCGAGCCAGGTCGTCGGCAGCAGTTTGTTTTGGGTCGGCAACTTTGATCTTTACAGTTGAGAACTTTCCTGCGCGGCCAAGTACTTTGGCTATCTCTTCGGCTGGCACCGCAGGCAAAATAGCGTTCACGGGAACCTGTTTTCTTACCGGTTCTGGAAGATCTTCAAAGCCCCACTCGATGGCGGCTTTTAACCAGGTGGCTGCTTCTTCATCTTGATACTCGGTGAAGGCCGCCCATTCACTCCAGCCATTAGGACCTTCGAAGACCAGTAGCTCTCGCTCAGTTAGTCCGCGGAATTTG
>WLDW01000083.1 GCA_009704605.1 Actinomycetota bacterium | reverse complement strand
CGCGCGGAGAAACACTCGGTGTTTTTCAGCTCGATGGCGCGCAGGTTCGATCACTGCTTCGCACCCTAAAGCCCACCGAGTTTGAGCACATCTCCGCTGTTATTGCTTTGTATCGACCAGGTCCGATGGGTGAGAAGTCCCACACCAACTACGCGCTAAGAAAAAACGGTTTACAAAAATCAGAACCGGTGCACCCGGAGCTCGCTGAAACACTCGCCGACATTCTTGACCCAACCTATGGCCTGATTGTTTATCAGGAGCAGGTAATGGCGGTTGCGCAAAAAGTGGCGGGATTTAGTTTGGCTCAGGCCGATTTGCTGCGCCGTGCAATGGGTAAAAAGGACAAGAAGGAACTAGATCGTTCCTACAAAGACTTCAGCGGTGGAATGCTAGCGCAGGGATATTCAGAGGCTGCAATCGAAACTCTCTGGAAGACTTTGTTGCCCTTTGCCGACTACGCCTTCAATAAGGCACACAGCGCCGGCTATGGAGTCTTGAGTTACTGGACTGCGTACCTAAAGGCAAACTTCCCCGCAGAGTATATGGCAGCTCAACTTACCTCGGTTGGGGATTCCAAGGACAAGCTTGCTATTTACCTGAATGAATGCCGAAGGATGAACATTCAAGTCCTTGCTCCAGATGTGAATCAATCCGTCGAGGCCTTCACCGGAATTGGCGAGAACATCCGATTCGGTTTGGGGGCAATTCGAAACGTCGGCCACAACGTGGTTGATGGAATCATTCAAGCTCGTAGTGAAAAGCCTTTTGCGTCATTTAGTGACTTTTTGGCCAGGGTTCCACAGCAGGTCTGTTCTAAGCGCACCATTGAATCGCTGATAAAGGCAGGTGCTTTTGATTCACTCGGTCACACCAGAAGGTCCCTCTTTGAGATTTACGAAGAAGCAGTTGACGCATCTTCTGTTACTAAGCGCAACGAATCCGCTGGCCAGGTAGACCTATTTGGTGACCTATTTGATGGCATGGGAACCTCAGTTACAGTTCCTGATAGACCAGAATGGCCAAAGGCTGAAAAGTTGGCACACGAGAGAGAAATGCTCGGTCTTTATGTATCCGACCACCCGCTTTCAGGCAGAGAGCGTCAGTTGGCTCAGTTCGCTGAGTTCACCATCGGAGATCTACTAACCAGTGAAGACATCAAGGATGGCGAAACGGTAACCATTGCCGGGCTGATTTCCAGCGTGACGCATCGCGTTGCCCGCTCTTCGGGAAACCCCTACGCCAACGTCTCAATTGAAGATTTCGAGGGGGAAGTGAATGTGATGTTCATGGGTAAGACCTACCGTGAGTATTCAGAGCAACTCGTCAACGACGAAGTCGTGGTCATTAGGGGTCGCATCAACATGAGAGATGACGGCATAGCCATCTCAGCTTTCTCACTGGAACCAATTGCCATCGGAGCACAGGGTGTCTCCAGTGGCCCACTTCGTTTGCAACTACCGGAGTCTGAGGCAACCAGATCTGTTTTGGAGAATCTTGACTCGACGCTTAGGGCTCATCCTGGAAGAGAAGAAGTCCACTTGACTTTCTTGGATGACAGTAATCCTCGTAGCTTCAAACTCCAACCAACAGTGAAAATCACAGATGACCTTCTTGGCGAACTAAAAGCATTACTTGGAACTCAAGGCTTTGTTCAGAGAGATTCTTCGGAAGTAGTGAAGTAAGCACGCTGGTTGTATAGCAGCGCTTTGTCTTGTGCTCCTGCTAGACCCGAAATAATGTCGATGATAAATACCGCGTTCTGTTCAACGTGGTGAAATTCCCTAACTTTTCCAAAAAGCACGGCAGTTACGTTTTGAAAAACCGGTAAGTCAAATTCGGATGTCTGCCAATCTGAGTCAAGGAACCTCTTGGTGTTATCGGCTGCCATTTTCTCGGCCAAATTTAGATTCTTCGCACCGAGCATGTGTAGTGCGACGTATTTTGCGGTTGAGATTGCCGGCCAAGAAGATGAGCCTTGGGAGACATTAAAGGTCACAAGTGCTGGATTTGACCCAAGCGAGGTCATTGAGGTGGCCGTAAAGCCCACTGGGTTCCCGGACGCGTCATTGGTCGTGATTACGGCCACTCCCGAGGCATGGCGCCTGAAGGCGACCTTGAGGGCCTCGCTGGAGTCTGGGTTTAGGTTTGGATCAAGCATCTACTTCAGGGTAGTAGAGATTTTGGGGTTATCGAACCGCTCAATTTCGAGCTTTCCGGGGTCATTATCAGCGACACGCCGAATATCGGACAAATTTGCAAATATGCCCCTTAAACCACAAGATATAGGGACGGAAGAGCGAAAAGTTTCCACATCTAGTGGAAGGTTATCGGGGAATTCGGCTAAAATCCAACCAAATCCAGTGTATTTACGGGAGAAAGGCATCAGCTCATGAATTGCCCTTTTTGCCGCAATACGGACTCCAGGGTCACAGATTCCAGGGCTAGCGAGGATGGCACCAGCATCCGCCGTAGGCGCCAGTGCCCAGAGTGTGGCAAGAAGTTCACCACATCTGAGACCACCTCTTTGAGCGTTCTAAAGCGAAGCGGTGTGACTGAGCCTTTTAGCAGGGACAAGATCGTAAGCGGCGTTGGCAAGGCCTGCCAGGGCAGACCGGTTTCAGACGCAGACCTAGCCATCTTGGCTCAGCAGGTGGAGGAGACCATTCTTTCCTCGGGAGCAGCTCAGGTCGAGGCACACGTGATCGGCCTGGCTATCTTGGAACCCCTGAGGCTGCTAGATGAGGTTGCCTTTATGAGATTCGCAAGCGTCTACCAGGGCTGGGAAACCCTAGAAGATTTCGAAGCGGCAATTAACGTCCTTCGAGCAAGCAACAACGAAGCAACAGATTTCGACAAAGAACTAACCAAGTAGCAACCCAACAACCATAAGTATCCAAAACTAGGAAAGGCAACACTCGTGACTGACGCAACCGCATTTAGCTCCACCTCTGGCTCCGTAAGCGGCAAGGGATTAACCATTAACCGTATTTACACAACCGAGGGTGTGCACCCATACGACCAGGTCAACTGGGAGTTTCGCGATGTTGTTCAGACCAACTGGAAAAATGGTGAAACCATTTTCGAACAGCGTGGTGCTGAGTTTCCAGATTTCTGGAGCTTGAACGCTTCGACTATCGTCACTACCAAGTACTTCCGTGGAGCAATGGGAACTGAAGAGCGTGAATTCAGCCTGCGTCAGCTGATCAACCGCGTTGTTCTTACCTACACTCAGGCTGGTCGCGACAATGGATACTTCGCAACCGAAGAAGATGCAACAATCTTCGAGCACGAGATGACCTACATGCTTTTGAACCAGGTGTTTGCATTCAACTCACCAGTTTGGTTCAACGTGGGAACCAAGAGCCCACAGCAAGTTTCTGCTTGCTTCATCTTGTCCGTTGATGACTCAATGGAGTCAATCTTGAACTGGTACCGCGAAGAGGGAATGATCTTCAAGGGCGGTTCCGGTGCAGGTCTGAACCTTTCCAGAATTCGTTCATCCAAGGAGCTTCTAAAGTCCTCCGGTGGGTCTGCTTCTGGTCCAGTTTCATTCATGCGTGGAGCTGATGCTTCTGCAGGAACCATCAAGTCTGGTGGTGCGACTCGTCGCGCGGCCAAGATGGTTGTTTTGGACGTTGATCACCCGGACATCGTTGAGTTCATCGAGACCAAGGAACTTGAAGAAGAAAAGATCCGCGTATTGCGTGACGCAGGTTACGACATGGAACTTGGCGGACGAGACATCAACTCCGTTCAGTACCAGAACGCAAACAACTCAGTTCGCGTAAATGCAGAGTTCATGAACGCTGTTGAAAGTGGCGGCAAGTTCGGTCTTCGCGCCAGAACCAATGGCGAAGTTGTAGAAGAAGTTGACGCAAGGGAGCTATTCAACAAGATCTCGAAGGCAGCATGGGCATGTGCCGACCCTGGAATCCAGTACGACGACATCATCAACGACTGGCACACCACCCCAGAGTCCGGCCGCATCACTGCGTCAAACCCTTGCTCTGAGTACATGCACCTTGATAACTCAAGCTGTAACCTAGCGAGCTTGAACCTACTCAAGTTCCTAAACCCAGACGGTTCATTCGACTCCGCAACCTTCACCAAGGCTTGTGAGCTAATTATCACCGCCATGGACATCTCCATTAGCTTTGCTGATTTCCCAACCGAAGTAATTGGTGAGACCACACGTGCTTACCGTCAGCTAGGTATTGGTTACGCAAACCTAGGTGCACTTCTGATGGCAATCGGTGTTCCTTACGACAGCAAGGAAGGTTTTGCTCTTGCCGGAGCTATCACCTCTTTGATGACTGCCGCTTCCTACCGTCGCTCAGCTGAGCT
>WLDW01000082.1 GCA_009704605.1 Actinomycetota bacterium | reverse complement strand
TTCCCAAAACAATGGCTAGCGCCAAAGCTGCAGCACCGGCGTTTATGTGAACAGCCGTTCCACCAGCAAAGTCAATCGCGCCCAGCTTGTCAACAATCCAGCCACCGTCATCTTCAGGGGTGAAGTTAAATACCCAGCCAGCAACCGGGAAATAGACCAGTGTGGCCCACAGGCCAGCGAATACCATCCAAGCTCCAAATTTTGCACGGTCGGCAATTGCACCCGAGATTAGGGCGACCGTGATGATTGCGAATGTGGCCTGGAAGCTAACGAATGCAAGCTCTGGGAATGCGCCAACCGGGTTAGCCGATTCTGCAACCTGAGCACTAAGGCCAAGCGAGCTGGTGTCGATTCCTAAGATGTGTGGGATACCTATCCAGCCAGTGTCCCCAACATCCGCGAAGGTAATCGCGTAACCATAGAGCACCCATAAAACAGCTATCAGAGCAAGTGAGCCAAAAGAGAGCATGATCATGCTCACAACAGATTTTGCCTTCACGAGCCCGCCATAGAAGAAAGCAAGTCCTGGGGTCATCAACAGAACCAATGCAGCTGAGAACAGAACGAATGCGGTATTTCCTTGATCCACTGGGAGCCTTTCTCGAAAGGGCGTGAGCGCAAACTGTTATCTAGATGCTGGCGTCCTAAGGTTTCAAATAATTGCTTATTCGATTTCCAGAATGTTACAAAGAGGAATCTGAGATGAACATCTTGTTTCGTAAATGAGGTATTTTTGAGCTATGAAATCAGAACGCAACGCTGCCATGATCATGATGACAGCCGCGATGATTGGGCTGGTTTTGGCAAACTCGCCCTTCGGAGAGCCACTGCTCGACGCAATCGCCTTCAAGCTGAATCTGGAACTTATCGGAATCCAGATCACCGTTGGACATGTAGTCTCGGATCTATTCTTGGCTGTATTTTTCTTTGTGGCAGGTCTGGAGCTAAAGTACGAGCTCAAAAGTGGAACCCTGTCCTCTCCAAAGAAAGCCATGGTTCCAGTTATTGCGGCCTCGGCGGGAGTCATCGTTCCTTCGGCAATCTACGCTTATCTAAACTGGGGCACCGATGGAATCATCGGGTGGCCAATCCCGGCCGCAACTGACATCGCATTTGCCCTTGGAGTTCTCGCGATTTTTGGAAGAGGCATGCCTTCAGCCGCCCGAATCTTCCTGCTAGCGCTTGCAATTTTTGATGACCTGATTGCGATTAGCATCATCGCTATTTTCTACACCACAAAACTTGACCCAGCCTGGCTTATTGCTAGCGCAGTTGTCGCTGCTGCCTTTAGATATGCAGAAACTTCAAAGTTTGCAAACAAGTGGCTTGTTAGGGCAGTGTTTGGCTTGGTCCTTTGGTACACGATCTACCAGAGCGGCGTCCACGCAACTGTTGCCGGTGTGATCCTAGGGATCTTGATTCCCGCTGTTAGAGCACACACCGTCATGAACAAGGTGCAACCAGCAACTAATTTCTTCATTCTTCCAATCTTTGCATTCACGGCAGTTGCTGTTGTGATGCCGACAATGGCTGGCGATTCGCATCCGGTATTCTTTGGAATCTTCTTTGGGCTTGCCATTGGTAAGGTCGTTGGAATTTCTATAGCTGCCGTAATCGCCAACCAGCTTTTGGCGCAAAAACATCGTCTTCCATTAACCGTGCTTGATTTCATCCCGCTAGGTCTTTTGGCTGGAATTGGATTCACGGTTTCACTTCTGATTGCGCATCTGGCATTCATTGATGATCGAGAGCTCTATGCTCAGGCAACTCTGGGTATATTGCTTGGCTCGTTTGTTGCAATGTCGCTGGGTGGTGCGGCCTTGTGGTTTCGAGGTAGATGGCACCTATCGAGAAAGAAAAAGAAAGCTAAGCCAGCTCGGTCAAAGACCCGATCCGCGAAATAGCCCGAAGATACTTTTTTCGGTAGCCGCCGGCAATGTGCTCATCTGAGAAAACTTCTGTTAAACCAATACCTGTTGAAGCAATCGCAATCCTTGACTCATAAAGTCTGTCTACGAATGAAACGAATCTAAGCGCAGCGGACTGGTCAGTTAGCTTGTGGGCGGACGTCAAAATCAACACGTCGATTGACTCGATAAGCTTTAGAAACTTTGAAGGATGCACCTTGGCTAGGTGCTGAAGCAATTTGGAAAAGTCGTCACGGGAGACGTTTTTACCTGTTGCAAGTGAGTGTGTGACTAGTTGCTCCATCTCTGAATCAGAAAGGGCAGCGGTGTGGCCATCGATTGGCCGATGGCGATAATCATCGCCATCAACGCTCACAATTTGGAATCTGTCGGCCATTGCTGATATTTCCCTAGCAAAATCTCTTGCTGCGAATCTTCCCTCCCCCAGAGCATTTGGCGGGGTGTTGGAAGTGGCGGCAAATCTAATTCCTTTGGCCCCAAGTTCTGAAAGCAACCTAGACATCAACATCGTGTCGCCTGGGTCATCAAGCTCAAATTCGTCTATGCAAATTAGTTGATACTGGCTCAAGTGCTTAAGTGCATCTGCGAAACCTAGTAAGCCAATGAGGCTCGTGTAGGCAAGGAAGCTTCCAAAGGCTTTCTTGCCGGTGAACTCGTGCCAGATTGCAGCAAGCAAATGCGTCTTACCAACACCGAAACCGCCATCAAGGTAAATACCCGAGTAGGTAGGGGCTTTTCCCTTTGAGAACAGGGACTTTATAACCCCTGGCTTTATGAAAGCTCTTGCTGAGCCAAGAGCCAGTGCCTGAGATGGGAAGCTTGAATTTGGAAGATAGTTATCGAAGCGGGCCTTGGTAAACTCTCTAGGAGGAACAAGCTGGTCCAAGACCTCCCCGAGAGTGGGGTTGGGCTGGATTTCAACCAGGGAACAAATTGTTCCTGAATTGGTTGACAATAGCACCGCCTACATGTGGATCAGTTGAATCCCCAATTCTACAAGGAGATAACTTTGCCAATCGACATTGACAGTTCCGAGAAGTTTAGACAGTACGCAGACCCAACGGCACTTGTTAGCACCAAGTGGCTAGAAGAGAACCTTGGAAAGCCGGGTCTTGTATTGCTTGAATCCGACGAGGATGTTTTGCTTTACCAAACTGGACACATTCCAACAGCCCTGAAAATCGACTGGCACACCGACCTCAACGATCAAGTCACCCGCGATTACATCGACGGGGCAGGCTTTTCCAAGGTCTTTTCAAGACTTGGAATCAACCGTGAAGACACGATCGTTTTGTATGGAGACAAAAGTAACTGGTGGGCAGCCTACGCCCTTTGGGTGTTCAAGCTATTTGGCCATGAAAACGTTCGGCTATTGGATGGCGGAAGAGACAAGTGGATTGCTGAAGGTAGGGAGCTAACTAAAGATGAGCCGAAGCCAAAGCCTTCTAGCTATCCGGTTATCGAAAGAGACGATAGGAAACTACGCGCTTTCCGCGACGATGTTGTTTCACACTTTGGGAAACCACTAATAGACGTTCGTTCCCCAGAAGAGTATGCCGGGGATCGCCTCACTGCTCCTGGCTACCCTGATGAGGGAGCCACTCGCGCAGGACATATCCCTACCGCAGCGTCGGTCCCCTGGTCTAAAGCTTGCAACGAAGACCAAAGCTTCAAAGATCTTGCTGGCTTAGAAGAGGTTTACCTCAAGGGCGCCAAGCTAGAGGGTCACTCAGATGTAATCGCCTATTGCAGAATCGGCGAGCGTTCATCCCACACCTGGTTTGTGTTGAAGTACCTACTCGGCATTGAAACCGTTAGAAACTACGACGGCTCTTGGAGCGAGTGGGGTTCTCTAGTTCGGGCACCCATATCTTTGGGTAACGAACCTGGCCCGGTACCTCAGCTGGTCTAATTGGCAACACTTGAACTTCCAGAAACCCTGATTGAGGACTTTGCCTCTATCAGAGAGTCTGAACGACTGGATTTGTTGCTGGAGTTCTCAGAAGCCCTTCCTGAATTGCCAGCTCGTTATGCCGATCATCCAGAACTTCTGGAAAGAGTTGAAGAGTGTCAATCCCCTATTTATTTGTTTGTGGAGATCGACCAAGACAACCTAACAAGATTGTTTTTTAGTGCTCCTCCAGAAGCCCCGACAACCAGAGGATTCGCCAGCTTACTATTTAGTGTGATTGATGGGCTGAGCGTGCAAGACGCGCTTGATTTCGACATTGACTTCCCATCGAAGCTATCGCTGCAGAAGGTCGTGTCACCACTAAGGCTTCGTGGAATGATTGGAATACTTTCGCGCATCAAGCGTCAATTAAGGGAAAAATCCCTTAAATGATCGCAGCGCTTTCTGGACTCGCGCTTTCTAATCAAGTCTCAACTGTAGAAGAGCTAGCAAAAAGCTACGGTAAC
>WLDW01000081.1 GCA_009704605.1 Actinomycetota bacterium | reverse complement strand
AGCCCTACCGCGCAACTCGAATCGGAACACAGTTTCACTCTTGGGTCGAAGACTTTTTGGTAGCTGAGATTGACCAGACAAGTTCGACCGCGGTTAGCGAACTGGCAGAGATATTCAAAAACTCTAGATTTACAAACCTCAAGGATTCGGAAATCGAGTTAGAAATCAACCTGACCCAAGGCGTGAACACTTTTGTTTGCAAGCTAGACGCTGTCTTCAAAGTGGGGGCCCGCTATGAAATCGTGGATTGGAAGACAGGCTCGCCTCCAGAATCTAAGGAGCAGGAGCAGGAAATGATCTTGCAGTTGGCGCTTTATCGGTTTGCTTACTCGAAGCTTCGTAATGTGCCGGTTGACCAAATTGATGTTTGTTTCTATTTTGTTGGTGACAACACCGAGCTAAGGCCTGAGGTTGTGCCAGGACCAGAAGAGCTTATGAAGCTTTGGGAAAAGCTATTTGCCTAGAAAAGTTCGTCGTTTTTGACGGGGTTCGAAGTTGCTTGTTCGGCACGGCGTTGCTGAGCAATCTCGGTAGCTAGCGGAGCAGCAGCAATCCGTTCAGCTTTTCCTGATTCGACTTCTTCGGTGAGGACCAAAAGCATTCCGACAGCGTCTTCGATGATCTCTTGGCTGCCCTGCGAGTAGCCGTGCAGTAACCACCTGGCAAGTTCTAGTTCGCTATACAAAAGCGCTCGTGACCATAGGTTTACATCGGCCACGGGTCTAGCTTCGAAGTAACGAGCGATCACGCTCTTGGCAAGCTCAGTGGTTGCTCCACCCAATACCCAGGCAAGGTCTTCGGCTGGGTCTGAAATTCTAAGTCCGCTCCAGTGCAGAACTCCGGATACTTTGCCATCAAGTTCTAGAACGCTGTGACCGTTGATTGCACCGTGCACCACGGTTGGCTGGTAACGGAACATGCTGGAATCTTCCAGAGCAGTTTCCCAACGCTGCAACAGAATTGGTGGAACCTTGCCAGTTTGGGCAGCCCGGTCCAATTCCATGATGCGGTACTTCAGGTTTTGCTGCGGGTCGAGTTCTGGGAATCCAGATTTTTGTACCAATTCGTGTGGCAGGTTGTGAATCGCGGCAATCGCAAAAGCGATGCTGGCAGTTAATCCTGAAACTGGATCGACCCGGGATAGCTCAATTGAATTTCCATATACAAAGTCAAAAACCAGGGCACGCTCACCATCAGAATCCTTGGTGTCTCCGACCAGTTGTCCGATTTGAAAAGGAAGATTTTGTCGCACTAGGGACGAAAAGCACTTCAGGGCTCTAATCTCAGCTTCGAGTTCTGTGCCAGCGGTTGGGCTGTTAGCCATCCGAACCACGAAGTGTTCGCCGCTCTTGGCGGTTAGTAGGGCTGCATCAAAAGCACCTGATTGTCCAGCGTCCAAGTGCTTTACCTGTGCGAAGTCAAACTGCGGAACTGCGTCTTTAGCCAGTGCCGCTAAAATCAAGGGTGATCTAGCCATAAATTTAGGTTAGACAACATTGCCCAATCTATTCAGTATCGCCACGCGAGGATAAAGTGACCGAAATCAAGCTCCCACCCCTTGCTCGCTGGGAGCTCGATAGAGACTACTTATCTAGGTCAAGACCAGAGCTATTCGATGAGCTCTGGAGTCTTGAGACTACCCGCGTACTTGCGATGCATCGCGGAAGAGTTCTCCTACGGGCAGACTCTGAAACACCAAAGCTGAATCTAGTGACAGTAGATCAAGTCCCCACAGCAAATCTCCGGGTCTACCTGGGAAAAACCACTTCGGCAACCTCCCATGAAGCCAACGGGGCTGCAATTGTTCTGGCAATTGTTAACGAGAACTCCGCGAATCAAATTGAGCCAGATGGTTCGAAATGGATTGGTCTTCGAAGACTCGGCGTAGAGCTAGCTGATCGAGATGCTGGATTATTCACCCAAGCTTTGGCGCTTTATAACTGGCATGAAACTAACCAGCACTGTCCAAAGTGTGGGACACCAACAGTTATCGAACAGGGTGGCTGGGCCAGACGTTGCTTCAAAGACAACAATGAAATCTTTCCGCGAACCGATCCAGCAATAATTGTTGCCATCACCGATCAGCAAGATCGAATCCTGCTTGGCTCTCAAGGCACCTGGGAACACAATCGCTGGTCTGTTCTTGCCGGCTTTGTTGAGGCTGGGGAATCTTTAGAAGCTGCCATAGTTCGAGAAATGAAAGAGGAGTGCGGCCTGGAGGTATTCGACATCCAGTATCTGTATTCCCAGAGCTGGCCGTTTCCACAGTCACTAATGCTGGGCTTTAGCGCCAAGGCTGACTCAAGCATTGAGTTCTTACCCGATGGCGAAGAAATAGTGAAACTGCGTTGGTTCTCCAAGGCGGAAATAGCAGCGGAAGCGAAATCACTTTTGCTACCAAGTGATTCGACTATCTCTAGGTCTCTAATTGAGCTTTGGTACGGTTCCCCAATTGATTCAGCGGCTGAAGAAGCAAAAAATGGCCACCAGTAGCGCGGAGCAGGTTCTAGAAGGGCTAGATCCGAATCAAAAAGTTGCTGCTCAATCTCTAGTTGGCCCGACGGTGATTTTGGCCGGTGCTGGAACTGGAAAAACTAGAACAATTACTCACCGAATTGCCTACGGAATTGCCACTGGACACTTTGCTGCCAATCGCGTGCTCGCACTTACCTATACAAATCGCGCAGCAGGGGAGTTGCGAGCAAGGCTTCGGCAGCTTGGCGTGGGAGCTGTTTCGGTAAGGACTTTTCACGCCGCAGCACTTGCTCAGTTGGAATACTTTTGGCCACAGCTAGTAGGAGTACCAGCACCTTCAATTCTTGACTCCAAAGCCAAGCTGATTGGCCAAGTTGCCAAAGCCATGTCCATAAATTTGGATCAAGCAGCGCTTAGAGATCTCGCGAGTGAGATTGAGTGGCGAAAGTATTCGATGCTTTCGATGGAAGAGTATGCGCTGCTGGCTGATTCCAGGGCTCAGGTAGCAGGGCTTAGCTTTGCTAAGAATCTTGAAATTCAGCAAGGTTACGAGCAAGAAAAGATTCGGATCCAGCGTCTTGATTGGGAAGACGTTTTGATTTTGACCCTGGGGCTACTAAAAGCAGAACCTAGGGCGCTCTCACATGTTCAAAGTCAATACCGCTTTTTCACAGTAGATGAGTATCAAGACATTTCTCCCTTGCAGCACGCCCTATTGGATCAGTGGCTGGGCTCTCACGCCGAGCTTTGTGTTGTTGGGGATCCGAACCAGACTATTTATTCCTTTACTGGCGCGAGCAGTGAATTTCTGCGTAGCTTCCCAGATCGATTCCCAGGAGCTACTGTCGTGGATCTGATCACCAATTATCGATCCAGTAAACAAATTGTTGCCTTTGCTAATCGACTAACCAGTGATTCGGCACTGGGCGGCGATCTCGAAGCGGCAGGAGGTGCTGGTACAGCCCCAACAATCGATAGCTTTGATTCCACAATCGCCCAAGCCAAAGCAGTTGCCAAAGCTATCAACGAAGCGATTCAAGCCGGGGTTCCCAGAAGCGACATCGCAGTTTTATATCGAATCAACAGTCAGTCCGAAGAATTAGAGCGTTCTCTTGATGATTTAGGTATTGCTTACCAACTAAGAGGAGGCGAACGGTTTTTTGCTAGACCAGAAATACGCACCGCCGTGCAGCTGATTCGAGCTGAAGCACTTTCGCCTTCTGGTAAACCCCTTGATCATGCAGTAAGTGACATTGTTAGATCTTTGGGTTGGCAACAGCAAAGACCAACGCAGCAAGGCGCTGTTGCATCTAAGTGGGAAGCTTTGAATGCGCTGTTATCGATGGTCGACGAACTCCCCGAAGGATCAGGTATCAAAGAGTTTGCTCTGGAGTTAGCCGATCGTGCACACTCGCAGCATGAGCCAACCCAAGAAGCAGTTACGTTATCCACCATTCACGCGGCAAAGGGATTGGAGTGGCCAATGGTTTTCATAATTGGCCTAAACGAGGGTTACTTACCTATTACTTACGCGAAGACAGACGCCGCAATTCAAGAAGAGAAGAGACTTCTTTATGTGGGAATTACCAGAGCCAAAGCTCAACTGAGATTGTCATTCGTGAATCAAGACAAGGGAAGAGACCGCTCAGTTTCGAGGTTTATTGCCTTGTTGCAATCGGGTTTAGCCCAGTAAGTCCCTAAGCGCCGCATCAATTTCGTCATCTGGGTTTTGCTTCAGAGCACGTTCAATCAACTTGGCTGGATCTTTGATGTCTTGCTCAGTAGGAAGCAAATCCGGATGCGACCAAATCGCGGCTCTCTTTTCTAACCCAACTGCATCGGTTACCTGCTGCCACATCGAAGATGCCTCGCGAATTTTTCTTGGCCGCAGCTCTAATCCAATCAGCGTCAAGAAAGTTCGCTCGGCTGGACCGATTGAGGCACGCTT
>WLDW01000080.1 GCA_009704605.1 Actinomycetota bacterium | reverse complement strand
CTTAGCAGCTGGCTTGCGCTTCGCTGCAGTCTTCTTCGCTGCTGGCTTCTTAGCTGCAGTCTTCTTAGCAGCTGGCTTGCGCTTCGCTGCAGTCTTCTTCGCTGCTGGCTTCTTAGCTGCAGTCTTCTTTGCAGCTGGCTTGCGCTTCGCTGCAGTCTTCTTCTTGGCTACTGCCATTTTCTTTACCTCTTTCACTTCAGCTGCAGTCTCACTGGCGATATCTTGAGCTAGGTTGCCCATTGCCTTTGAAACTGGCTTTACGTTATTGCGGAATATTTTGTTTACTCGTTTTGATACTCGTTTTGTTACTCGATCAAATGTGTTCACTCTTTGCTCTCCTGATTAGATTGATTTAAGTCTAGTGATTTAGCACGAAATTACGCTGTAGCGCGTCTTTTTTTCAATATTGTGTTTATTTCATTTTGCGTGTCGAAATTCTTCCTCGAGTTGCTAATTTCGGTCACGGACGCGACGTTTGGTATTTCAAGCTCACCAATTCGACTTTTATATGCAGGTGAGGGTAGTGGGTTTGGAGTCCACGCTCTAGAGTCACTTTCCGCGTCAATACTGGGCAGAATGGCTTCTCTCCAGGTCTTCGCAAGGCTGGCAGTCAGCTCGGTTTTCGACTGAGCAACCTTTATAAGTGTCTTATTTAGTTCACCAGCGGCCTTTATCGCCACCAGCAGCGCGAACAATCCCACTAGCATTCCAAGCCCAATTGCCACAAAAAGTAGCGGGTTTTGGAACGCGAAAAACGCCAATGTGACCGATCCCAGGATAGTTAGGGTGGCCAAAACCGACATCGTGTTTTTTGTTCTTCTAAGCCTTCGAGATCGTTCAGTTGCAAGCCGAAGCCTTGATGCAACCGGCGCATTCACCGAAATCTTTGTGTTTTCAACCTGGGGCTTCAAGCCCACTGAAGACGGAGCGTATCGCTCAGCATCAACGCGGCTTTGAAACCAGGACGGAATAAAAACAACGACCCATAAGACTGCGATGACGAGCATCATCAATCCACCGAGTGCTGCGCTTTGATCCATACATCAAAGTTAGGGAAGGAAGTGCGGCGTGTCGCGGATTTACGGTGGTGTGTTGGTTTGTCAGTTCCAGGGGTATTTTTGGGGTGGAACTTGTTTTCTTAAGAATCTATTCAAGATTCCCTCTGGAACTTCTTCCGCAGTCAGGGCAAAGATGTAGTGATCGCGCCAGTCACCATTGATGTGAATGTAGCGCTGCTTGATGCCCTCGTACCTAAAGCCCAGCTTTTCTATGACTCGTAGCGATGCAGTGTTTTCTGGCCTGACGTCTATCTCCACGCGGTGTAGCCCAACTTGATTCATCAAATAGTCAGTTACAAGTGCAACAGATGTTGGCGCCACGCCTCTTCCAGCAACCTCCGGTGATACCCAGTAACCAATTACTGCAGAAGAAACTGAGCCATACAAAATATTGGCAACGTTTAGTTGACCCTGAACCACTCCTTGAACCTCAATTACGAATGGCATCCCTGACTCATCGTCTAATTGGCGAATGAGTCCTCGGAGTTGAGATCTGACATCGAACGAGTTTGGGGCTCCAGGGTTGGTGGCCTCCCAAGGTCTAAGCCATGCTCTGTTTCCAAGGATGAGTTTCTCTAGGGATTTGGAGTCTCTCATCTTCGCGATGCGCAGTTTTACGTCGCCGTGAGTTAGTGCAAAAGAAAGAGCCACGATGGCTAGATTAGTGGCATGAGTGAGATTGTCTCGGAAGCCAAGAAAGCCCTAAGGGTTCAGATCTTGGCTAACCGCACGGATGATCTGGCAAGGCAAACAAGTGGGCAATTTGCCGAATCTTTGTTGGCGCTTTCGTTGAAGCAAAATCTCAAGCGAATTGGCTGCTACCTATCCTTTGGTTCTGAGCCTGCAACCGATTCCTTCATTGAACTAGCCAAAGCAGAGGGCATTGAAATTGCTTGCCCGAGGATTGATGCCAATGGCCAGATGGTTATGGCGGTCTTAGAATCTGGAACTACGCCGAGCGCGCTTGGCTTTAGAGAGCCAACTGGGAAAATTATAGAACCCAAGGATTTGGATTTGATTGTTGTTCCGGCTTTGGCAATTGACTTTGTGGGTCAACGCCTAGGAAGAGGCGCTGGCTACTTCGATAGATACCTTCAGCACTACACGGGACCAACAGTTGGACTCGTATACGATGTTGAGTTTCTGCCAGAAGTTCCAAGCGAGGCTCACGATGCGCCAGTAAGCCAGGTCGTGACGCAATCTCGAACCGTGAAGATCCCCTTTGCGCGTTAGAATTAGCTAAATCCCACTAATCCGAGAGAACCCATGCCCACCTACAGCTACGTCTGCAAAAAATGCGAACACAGCTTTGATTTGTGGCAGGATTTTGAGGCTGAGGCAGAAACCCTTTGTCCTAAATGCGGCGGAGAACTGCGCAAGGTCTTCGGTCAACTGGGTGTGAGCTTTAAAGGAACTGGTTTTTATCGAACCGACTCTAGGCCAACTGAGTCCAGCAAACCAAAATCTAGTGACTAACCCCAGTGTGGCGGTTTGTCTTCGGCAAGTCTTTGATCGTTAGAGTCCCCTGGATCGCCCCAAGCTGAAGCAGTGTCCTCAAAAGCAGGTTCACTGAGCTCAAAAAGCGGTTGTGCTTTCTTGGTTACCTCTATACCCAGGCTCATAGCAATCGATCTGGCTACCTGCTCAGGGTCTGCAAATAACTCAAAGCTTGGAACTCTCAAATACATCCAGCCCATGGCTTCCAAAAGTGCTGGTCGAAGCCGGTAGCGCTCTGAAAGGTTGTAGCCAAGAATGCCCCAGTCCGGCTCAACAATTGCGGCCTTGTCCCCGACCGAAGCCACAAGCTTGATCCTTGTCGAGAAGTTGGTTCTGGTGGTAACCCCTAGCTTGGTCAACCGAATTGCAAGGTCAGCAATCATCGGGTTTAGATCTGCCTCAAGCCTGATTGGTTGGACCCTTCCAAGCTCATGAATTAGATCACTGAACATCTCAACTCCGGGATTTGCCTTTGCTAGAAGGTCTTTGTTATCCAGAGCACTCACAATGGTCATTTGCTTTCTGGCAGAGACCAGTAGGTTTGCAAGATACCTCTTGCCGTTTGGATTAGAAAGCTGGCCAAGTAGCTTCGGAGCATGGCCCGTTAGGTCCTTACCGAACCCAAGGCTAAAGATGATGCGATCGGCAACCCGATGAGCTAGCTCTTGGATAGTAGTAATCTCGAATTTTTCCCGGCCATGACTTTCAAAAAATGGATCCAGATCAGTCCTGGTTGTCCGGGCAGTTCTAAGCGCGGTCTCCAACCGTTCAGCGTGCTTCGGGCTCGCTGTTGCTACCAGCAGAGAATCCTGGGGGGTGTAAGTGGCGTGACTCATTACTGCCTGAATCACCATCGACAACTCTTGATCTAAGCTCTCGGGCTGATCTGAATTTCCTGCCACAACTCGCTCAAACTTTACGTTGCTTTGGCCAAAGTAGCTAGCCGCGGTTGGCTCAAAGATAATGCGGTCTTGATAGAACTCTCTGTTTATGTAATCGCCCAACGCTTGGCCTGAGGTGCGATAGCTCCTTCTCAAAACCTCGAGAGGCAGCGACCTCCGGGCGGCGGTAAATATGGACTCTGGCAAGCGAACGGTCTGGTCCTCTTCGGGCAGGCACTCGATGTTGAAACCGGTAGCTGCGGCGATTACGCCATCGCCAAAAACCACCACCTGACTAGATCGAACTAGCCCAGAGTAGTTTTCGGCGATGGAAGACCCTGCTCCATCAAGTACCAAGGTGACATCAAACCTTTCGCCCTTGGCCAAAGTTCTTGGGACCTCGTAAGGAGAAGCCAAAACCACCGGAACCAGCGCTTGGTAAACATGTGGAGCCAGTTGACCTACCTCAGAGATAACCGCACGCTTGAGCTTTAGAAGTTCTTTTAGGGTCTGGGCCTCCGAAGGGTGATTTTCCAAAGCCTGCTTCCACTTACCCGAAAGGCCATAGGCTACGGTTTTGGATCCGGCAGCAATCAATTCGGTCTCGGCGGCAGCAAACCGTTTTTCAATTTGGACTATCTCATCGCTGTCTGCTGCTAGAGACCTGCCTGATCTTTCAAGAAGTGTTTCAAGGGCCGATTTCCACCACGCTAGTTCCAATTCAGCATGCAGGTCTTCTTTGCTGGTGTGTAGATTAGCTAGCTCAACAGCCAGCGGGCCAAGTCCTGCTTCCTCAAGTCGCTGGGTAGTCATCGAGCGTTCGTCGTAGTTGTCCAAGATCTTGGTATCTTCCGATAGCGAACGAAGGGTTTTGGTTAGATCGTTTAGTGGCATGGATGTTAGCGGCGATCTCAGTGTCATGTCACTCAATAGTGCTTGCAGCTCACCGAGTTCACTGACAAATAAGTTCAGTGCCTGCTGGGCTTCCTTGAT
>WLDW01000008.1 GCA_009704605.1 Actinomycetota bacterium | reverse complement strand
TGACGGTTGGATAATTGACACCCCGGGAATTCGCTCCTTCGGCCTTGGGCACATCGACCCTAAGAACTTACTTCGGTCCTTCGAAGATCTTTGGGAAACTATTCGATCTTGCCCCAGAGGTTGCACTCATCTAATTGACTCGCCAGATTGCGCCCTCGATGAGGCAGTTGCCGCGGGCGCGCTTGGGCCTCAGGGCGCTAGCCGGGTGGATTCTCTTCGAAGGCTGATGACTTCGCTAAGTTAGAAGTTCACCCCGAACCTGGAGACACAGCCTCTTGCCCAAGATCAAACCCCTGCACGGAAGAGTCCTTGCCCTGGTGGGCCTTTTATTGGTGGCGCTAAACCTTCGCACCGTAGTTTCCTCGCTTTCGCCGATCATCCCCTTTATTCGCGAGGACCTTGAGCTTTCGACCTTGGCGGTTTCCTTTTTGGGAATGCTCCCACCCCTTGGCTTTGCCCTAAGTGGTCTTCTGGCACCAATGCTCACTCGACGCATCGGTTTGGAAGCTGCTTTGCTGGTGCTGCTTCTGATAATTGTTTTGGGAAACCTGGTCCGGGCCTTTTCTGGAGACTGGTCGCTTCTTAGCGTTGGAACATTTGTTGCCATTGTTGGAATGGGCATGGGAAACGTTTTGCTGCCGGTTGTGGTGAGAAAGTACTTCCCCGATCGAATCGGTTCTATGACAGCGCTTTATCTAACGATTGTTTCCATTAGCGCACTGACACCACCTCTTATTGCTGTTCCGGTGGCACAAGAATTTGGATGGAGATTAGCGCTAGGTCAGTGGGCCATAGTTGGAGCAATTGCGATGATTCCTTGGATCTTCGCTTTGCGCTCTAACAAAATTGAAGAACCGGTTGTTACTCAGACACTTTCTATTCCAGTTAGCGTTCGACACATAAAGATTTGGAAATCTCCAACGGCTGTTTCAATGGTCGTAATCTTTGCGGTGTCTTCGCTAAATGGCTACGCAGCTTTTGCGTGGCTACCGCAGATTCTTATTGATGAGTCTGGCTCCACCCCGCTGGAAGCGGGAATCCTTTTGTCGGTATATGCCGGAATGGGAATGCCAGCTGCGTTGTTGATGCCGCGGCTTGCAGTTAGATTCCCAAACCAAGCACCACTAATTTACCTAAGTGGGGTTTTGTTCTTTACCGGTTACGCGGGGCTTATTTTCTTGCCAGGAAACCTCTCTTGGATATGGGTTGTGCTAATTGGTCTTGGACCGATTCTGTTTCCATTGAACTTGGCTTTGTTTAACATTCGCTCCCGAACCCAAGAAACACTTCTTCGAATCTCCGGATTTGCCCAGGGCTTTGGTTATCTGGCCGCTGCCCTAGGTCCCCTGATGCTCGGTGTGCTGCACGAGCTAACTGGCAACTGGACCAGCTCGCTGTGGTTTCTATTCCTGACCGCTATTCCGGCTATTTTTGCCGGACGGGTCATAGCAAGGAAAAACACCATCGATCAGGAGCTAGAGCTTAGAAGTTAGGCTTGGGAAGGCCAAAAATGCCAGTTTTGGCAAATTTATTGCCATTACTGGGCATAAGTTGCCAGCTTTGCTGGTTGACCCTGTCTGTTGCCAATAAGACAAACGAAAGGTAAGGCTCTTGAAGATCTATGACGACATAACCCAGGTGTATGGAAATACGCCCTTGGTTCGAATCAACAAAATCATGGATGGCGCAGGAGCCGAAGTCCTCGCCAAGCTCGAGTTTTATAACCCAACCTCCACAGTTAAAGACCGTCTAGGTATCGCGATCATCGACGCGGCAGAGCGCTCGGGTCAGCTAAAGCCTGGTGACACCATCGTTGAGGCAACCAGCGGTAACACTGGAATCGCAATCGCGATGGTTGCGGCTGCCCGTGGTTACAAAGCTATTTTGACCATGCCTGAATCCGTAAGCCTCGAGCGCAGAACGCTTCTACGCGCTTTTGGTGCAACCCTGGTGCTTACCCCCGCTGCCGAAGGTATGACCGGTGCGGTTAGCAAATCAGAAGAGATCGGTAAAGAAACTGGAGCGGTTTTAGTTCGCCAATTTGAAAACGAAGCCAACCCAGAAATTCACCGTAAGACTACCGCGATGGAAATCTGGAACGACACCGACGGTGAAGTTGCCGCTTTAGTTGCTGGAGTTGGAACTGGTGGAACAATCACTGGAACCGGTCAGAGACTAAAAGAGCTAAATCCAAACATAAAGATTTTTGCCGTAGAGCCTGCCGCATCACCTCTTCTAACCGGAGGTGCTGCAGGATCTCATCCATTGCAAGGAATTGGCCCTAACTTCATTCCACCGATTCTTGATCGAAGCGTTTACGACGAGGTGCTTGATGCGCCAAGCGAAGAAGCAATCAAGTATGCCCGCCGCGCTGGAACAGAAGAAGGAATTCTTGCTGGAATTTCTTCGGGAGCAGCCCTTTGGGCCGCTGCCCAGGTTGCCAAGCGCGAAGAGTTCAGGGGCAAGAAAGTTGTGGTTATCATTCCTTCCTTCGGTGAGCGTTACCTTTCTACCGTCTTGTATGCAGATCTAAAGGAAGAAAAGTAAAAGTTGTCCATTAAAGAAGACCTACAAGCAGGCATCGATCGCGATCCCGCGACCTCGAGCCGGCTAGAGCTATTTCTAACCTCGCCTGGCTTGCATGCCATTTGGATGCACCGTGTGGCCAACAAGATCTGGAAGCTAAAGCTTCGAATACCAGCAAGAATGTTCTCCAACTGGGCCAAGTTTCTAACCGGGATTGAGATCCACCCGGGGGCAACAATTGGCCGCAGATTCGTGATTGATCACGGAATGGGAATCGTTATTGGGGAGACTTCAATAATCGGTGACGATGTTCTGATTTATCACGGAGTCACCCTAGGCGGTAAAGAGAATTCAGCGGTTGACCGTCACCCAATCATTGGCTCACATGTTGTTATCGGTGCGGGAGCCAAGGTTATTGGACGCATCACAATAGGTGACAACTGTTATGTCGGAGCCAATACGGTTGTGACAAAAAACGTTCCGGCCGGATCGACTGTTGTTGGGGAAACTGGGAGGGTTCTAAGTAAGAAAGAAGCTATCTCGGGACACTGGGTGTCTGACGAGTACGTCATTTAGTTTCAGCAAGAATCCGCATTCTAGTCCTGATTAGTTTTCTCACCAGTGATTTTGGCAGCGGTTTGTCAATTGCAAACTGCAAAGCACCTTTCGAAGTTTTGTAATTCACTAGTTCTTTTTCAAGCTCCGGAATCACAAGCGATGAGTGCGGAAAGAAACTGCAGTGGTTCTTGAATGCGTCAAATCCGCAGATGATTTTTCCATTAATCCGGTAACCAGGAAATCCGTAAGAGATAACTTCCTCGGCTTCGGGAATGATTTCCAGAATTGTCTTTCGAAGTTCTAAAAGCGTTGCTTTTTGTGGTTGGGGAACTTTTGATAAATGTGCCAGTACTTGTTTGCTAGTCATTGCTGCTTAGATACTTTTCCAGGCTATTGAAGTAGCTTTCCATTCCATCCTTGGTTGCCTCAGCTTGTTCTGGATCCATAGACCCAAATTGGGTGAAACTAACCCAGGAGTTGTTGCCCCTTGTTGCAAAGTCAATCTCAATTACGTGATAGGGCTGGTCGTCACCGCGCAAGTTAAACTCAAGTTCGTCTTGGGAGTAAAACATGGTGTGCACAAGCTTTTCTTGAAACTTCACTTCTGTGTATCTGCCCCAGAAGTAGGCGTTGAAACCATTTACTGAAACGTCTACCGCTATGGCCCAATCTCCACCAATAACTGCATCGCTTGTTGCTGAGTTGGGAACGGTATCGAGAACTTCAGGGCTATACCACTGCTGCAGTTGATCAGCTTCTACCCAAGCATTCCAAAGGGTAGCTAGTTCTACCGGGTATTCCCGTTCGACGAAATAGAGCGGAGTTTTCATTAGACGTTAAATCTAAACTCCACGACATCACCGTCTTGCATGATGTATTCCTTGCCCTCCATGCGGACCTTACCCTTGGCCTTGGCTTCGGCCATAGATCCATTAGTGACCAGGTCATCGAAGGAAACGATTTCTGCCTTGATAAAGCCTTTTTGAAAGTCCGTGTGGATTACTCCCGCAGCTTGAGGTGCACTCCAGCCCTGCTTGATAGTCCAGGCCCTGGCTTCTTTTGGTCCTGCGGTTAGGTAGGTCTGAAGGCCAAGGGTTCTAAATCCAATGCGAGCTAGCTGATCAAGTCCGGACTCGTCTTGGCCCAAGGAAGCAAGGAGCTCGGCGGCTTCTGATTTCTCCAAATCAATTAGCTCGGATTCGACTTTGGCGTCTAGAAACACAGCCTCTGCTGGTGCGACTAGATCTGCCATGGCTTTTTTCTTCGCGGCA
Source organism: Actinomycetota bacterium (assembly GCA_009704605.1). Taxonomy (GTDB): domain Bacteria; phylum Actinomycetota; class Actinomycetes; order Actinomycetales; family Microbacteriaceae; genus Rhodoluna. Next base: position 10,670 of record WLDW01000008.1, on the reverse strand, counting down.
TCAGTGAGAACCGCCTCGTCAACATTGAAGACATAAATGGTTGGCTTGGAGGTTAGCAAGCCCAGCTCCTTGATTGGCGAAAGGTCTACCTTGGTCTTGGAAAGCGGGTTACCGGCATTTAGTTCGGCGAGCGCCTGATCGATTGCTACCAAGGCTTCCGGCTCAGCTTTTTTGCCTTTGATTTCCTTTTCAATTCTTGGTCTTGCCTTTTCTAGAGTCTGCAAGTCCGCCAGCATCAATTCGGTGTTAATGGTTTCGATATCACTCGAAGGCTCAACCTTGCCATCCACATGGATAATGTCTGAGTCAGCGAACCCCCTGACAACCTGGGCGATGGCATCTGCTTCTCGGATGTTGGCAAGAAATTGGTTTCCAAGCCCTTCACCCACAGAGGCACCCTTTACGATTCCTGCAATATCAACAAAAGACACTGGGGCAGAAAGAATCTTTTCGCTACCAAAAATCTTCGCTAACTTGGTGAGTCTTTCGTCTGGAAGGTTTACCACTCCAACGTTTGGCTCAATGGTGGCAAATGGGTAGTTAGCTGCCAGCACGTTGTTTTTGGTGAGTGCGTTGAAAAGAGTCGACTTGCCCACATTGGGTAGTCCTACGATTCCAATTGTTAGAGCCACGGGATACCACTCTACCTGTGGTTCGCAAGTGGCAGACTACTTCTATGCCCCTTGATTTCACAGCCATTGACTTTGAAACAGCCAATGGGTCACCCGCGAGTCCATGCGCAGTTGGTCTTATTCGGGTTCGTGACTCTAAACCGGTAGCAACTCTAGAACTACTGTTTCGACCTCCGGTCCCCCATGACTGGTTTAGTGAGGGAAACATCAGAGTTCATGGCATTACCCCCGCGATGGTTCAGGACGCCCCCGCATACTCAGAAGTAATAAACCAAATGCTGGAATTCATCGATGAAGATCTGCTTGTTGCCCATAACGCCTCATTTGACATGGGTGTTTTGGCAGCTAGTGCCAAAGCCATTAATCACGAGCTTCCAAAGCTTCGCTATGGCTGCTCACTGAAGATTGCCCGAAAGACTTACAACCTCGAAAGCTACCGACTAAACGCCGTTGCCTATGCCATAGGTCATGAGGAGTTTGAGCACCATAACGCGCTAGCCGATAGTGACGCATGTGCCCGGATTGTCATACACGCTGCCCAAAGACACGGGGTCCAGGATCTTCCGGAACTCCTTTCGGCAACGAAGGTTCGCCTGGGTGCGCTCTAGTGGCCTGGATTGTCGCCAGCTAATGGCATAGTTCTAATCATGGAACTTATTTACTTGGGTATCGGTTTGGCCGTAGGTCTAGTTATTGGTGTGCTTATTGCCATGCTTCGATCAAAAGGTCCAACTGGCGATTCATCGCTAGCTATCAAGCTCGCCTCGGCTGAGGCCACGGTTTCAGGCCTGACTGCCCAGTTGGAAACCGCCAATCGCGAAAGAGTAGCCAGGGATGAGAGAGATCGCGAAGAAAACCGTCTCATCAAAGAACTAGCTCCGGTTAAAGATCGCTTGGAACAAATGCAGCTATCGGTAGCCTCCCTCGAGAAAGAGCGCACCGAGCAGTTTGGAACTATTCAAGAGCAGCTTAAAAACGCAGTTAACTCCGACGAGCAACTTCGCAAGACCACAATGGCTTTATCGCAAGCGCTTTCTTCCAATTCCATTCGCGGAGTTTGGGGCGAGACGCAGCTTCGAAAACTTGTTGAGCTTGCAGGACTTATCAAGCACGCTGACTTTAGCGAGCAGGCAACTTTTTCTACCGATAGTGGATCTGGAAGAGCTGATTTGATTATCAATCTTCCTGGTGGCAAGTCTTTGGCGATTGATTCCAAGGTGCCCTTTAATTCTTATCAGGAAGCTTCTGCTATTTCAGAGCACGCTGAAGGTGAAGACGCGAAGAAGCGACAGGATCTAATCACTGCTCACGTGAAAGCAATGAAGATTCACATTGATGCGCTATCAAGTAAAGAGTATTGGACCGGACTAAACGCCAGTCCAGATTTTGTCATTGCTTTTGTGCCCTCCGAGTCTTTGTTATCTGCTGCCCTAGATGCAGATCCTGCGCTATTGGAATATGCCTTCAAGAAAAATGTTGCGCTAGCTTCACCGGTTAGCTTGTTTTCGGTTCTAAAAACCATCAACTACATCTGGCGGCAAAATGCCGATGAGAGTTCGGTTCGAAACATGATTCGACTTGGAAAAGAGCTCTATGAGCGAGTCGGCAAAATTGCCGAGCACGCAGACAAATTGGGTCGCTCAATTACCAACACCGTAAAGGACTACAACGTATTCGTATCCTCGCTAGAGACCAGGGTTCTGGTGACCGCCAGAAAACTCAACGATCTGGACGAGAATCAGCTCGGAACTGAGGAGATTCCCACCCCCACCCCCATCGAGGCTGGTCCCACTTCAATTACCGCTAACGAGCTCCAGAAAGACTGATTTCCTAGCCAATCTGTGACTTAAGAGCCTCTTTGTCTGGTTTGGTTATACTCGAAATCAAGCTCACAAAGGCGTTTGCAGCTCCAAAATCCCTGTTGGACAGCTTCCTAGCTGGCTCCACTAATTGAACCCGCAAGGAGAACCTGCATGTCTGGAATGGCAACAAAGTCCCCGATTGTCACTCTGACGCCCGCTCCGACTTTGGATAGAACTTACACAGTCACAGACCTACATAGCGGTGCGGTTAACCGAGCAGATGCTGTTGGTGAAGAACTTGCCGGTAAAGGTATCAACGTTGCAAGAGCTCTTCACTTGGCCGGTATTCCAGCTCCTGCGGTTGTTCCAATTGGAAACGCCGAAAAAGGAATTTTAGAGCGAACCGGTTCAAAGAATTTTCTGGTACCGCTGTGGATTGATGGCACCATTCGGGTTTCAACAACAATTCTTGAGCGCGGTGGCACCACAACCAAAATAAATGAAGCGCCAAAACCGCTGAGCTCAAAAGAATGGCAGCAAGTAATTGAACTGACGGAAAAAACCGTAATTGAAAACGAGGCTAAGTGGTTGGTTATCGCTGGAGCTTTGCCAATTGACGAATCAACTGGAACTTTTGTTGACCTTCATCCGATTTTTGAACGAATGGAAAAACTCGGCGTTCGAGTTGTTTTGGATACCAGCGGTGAGCCGCTTGCCTATTGGGTTCGTCAGGGAGAAGCTGCGATTCTGAAACCAAACGCTGAAGAGCTTGCATCTGCTGTTGGTAGAGACCTACTAACAAACGGTGATGTCATCGAGGCAGCTAGAGAACTTTGTTCACACGGTGTTGAGTGTGTGTTGGCCTCTTTGGGATCCGATGGCATGTTGGCCGTTACCAAATCTCGCGCTTGGGCAACCAGGACCGCACCAGTAAAAGTCATTAACACCGTCGGTGCTGGAGATGCGACCCTCGCTGGATTCCTAGCAGCAATAACCAATAATCCAATCGCCGAGGGCGAACAGGATTTTGGGGTGGAGTTCAATGTTCCAGTGGGTGCCATGGCTGCGGTCCAATGGGGAGCTGTAAAGGTTTCCCAGCCCACCAGCGGGCTCGATCACATTGACAATCTTCCTGAGGTGTTCTTGACTGAGGATGTAGACCTGGCAGCACCGCTCAAAGAGCCAGCAATTCACAAGGAGAACTAAGCCATGCCAGTAGCAACCCCCGATGCCTATCTAGCAATGCTGGATCGGGCTAAGTCCCAGAAGTTTGCTTACCCGGCTATCAACGTTTCGTCTTCGGCTACCGCCATTGCTGCTTTGCAAGGTCTACAAGAGTGCGGCTCCGACGGAATCTTGCAAGTCTCCACAGGTGGAGCCGAATACTTCTCCGGTTCGACCGTCAAGTCCATGGCAATTGGTGCTCAGGCTATGGCTGCCTTTGTTCGTGAAGTGGCTAAGGGCTATGGAATCACTGTTGCGCTGCACACCGACCACTGCCCCAAGGGACATCTTGATGGATTTGTACGCCCGCTACTTGAGGTTTCTGCAGAGCGAGTGAAAAGTGGTCTTGATCCACTATTCAATTCCCACATGTGGGATGGCTCAGCGGTTCCACTAAAAGAGAACCTAGAAATTGCTAAAGAGCTTCTGGCCAAGACCACTGCGGTTGGATCGATTCTAGAAATCGAAGTTGGTGTTGTCGGTGGCGAAGAAGACGGTGTTGAGGGTGGATCTGGAAAAGATCTTTTCACAACAGTAGAAGACGGTATGGCTACCGCCGAAGCACTCGGTCTTGGAGAAAACGGAAGATACCTAACTGCTCTTACGTTTGGAAACGTTCACGGTAGCTACAAGCCTGGAAGCGTCAAGCTCAAGCCAGAGCTGCTAGATGAAATCCAAAAAGCAGTCGGAGCCAAATACTCCAAGGATTTGCCTTTTGACCTAGTGTTCCACGGCGGTTCTGGATCTACCGAAAAAGAGATTGCGGACGCGGTTAGCTTTGGTGTTATCAAGATGAACATCGACACTGACACTCAATACGCATTTACTCGCGCGGTTGCCGGACACATCTTTGCAAACTACGACGGTGTGCTAAAAGTGGACGGCGAAGTGGGTAACAAGAAAGCTTATGACCCAAGAGCTTGGGGAAAGCTAGGAGAAGCTTCGATGGCAGCAAGAGTTGCTCAAGCCGCTAACCAGTTGGGCTCTGCTGGAAAGTCACCGACTGCATAATGCCGGAGCGTTCACCTTTTTACCAAAACGGCAACCCCAGATATAAGGGGAAGTTCAAAGAGTCAAAGATGCACGGCTACTGGGAGTTTTTCAGGAAAGACGGAACGCTGATGCGTTCTGGAAGCTTCGACTCGGGGAAGCAAATTGGCACTTGGACAACCTATGACCAGACTGGTCACCCACACAAAGAAACTGAATTTGGCTCCTAGGAGCGCTTGGCCTTGTTGCTAGTGTCCTGACCTGCTTGCTTTAGGTCTTTACGCAGTTCCTTTGGTAGCGAGAACTGAACATCTTCCTCAGCGGTTGTGATCTCAATTGGCTTTCCAAATTGACGCTTCTCAAGATACTCAAGCACTTCATCCACAAGCTCCTCGGGTGCAGAGGCTCCAGAAGATACTCCTACGGTCTCAACACCTTCAAACCACTCTTCCTTGATTTCACTCGCGTAATCAATTCGGTAGGCAGCTTTTGCTCCAGCCTCTAGGGCAACTTCTACCAGGCGAACTGTGTTGGATGAGTTAGCGGATCCAATAACCAAGACAAGATCAGACTCCGAGCCAACCTTCTTGATCGCAACTTGGCGGTTCTGGGTTGCGTAGCAGATGTCATCACTTGGTGGATTCTGCAGGGTTGGAAACTTCTCTCGAAGTTTCAAAACAGTTTCCATGGTTTCGTCTACTGACAAAGTTGTCTGGGAAAGCCAAATAACTTTCTTTGGATCTTTAACTTTGGCGTTTTCAATTCCCTCTTTGCCATCGACGAGCTGAACGTGATCTGGGGCTTCGCCAGCGGTACCTTCTACTTCTTCGTGACCCTCGTGACCGATTAATAAAATGTCGTATTCCTCGGCAGCAAATCTTTGAACCTCGCGGTGCACCTTTGTAACCAGCGGGCAGGTCGCGTCAATTGTGTTTAGTCCGCGTGCCTCAGAGGCTTTTACTACAGCCGGTGAAACTCCATGGGCGGAAAAGACGAGAGTCGAACCCTCTGGAACTTCATCCACTTCATCCACGAATATTGCTCCGCGCTTTTCCAGACCAGTCACCACGTGCTTGTTATGAACGATTTCCTTGCGAACATAGACTGGGGCTCCGTAGTGATCTAACGCCTTTTCGACTGCAATAACTGCTCTGTCCACTCCGGCGCAGTAACCCCTTGGGGCGGCTAAAAGCACGCGCTTTGAAGGGGTAATATTTATTTGGGTCACAGCTCAATCTTACGAGAGATAACTTAGCCACTTGAAGGAACAGTCATGCCAGAGGAAGAACAGCAGCAATCCTCTGAATCAAGGGTGTCCAGCGAACTAACCCCCTGGAGCGTATCCAATTTCACCAGCTCCTTAAAGGACTGGATTACAAAGCTCGGCAACGTCTGGGTTGAGGGCCAAATCTCTCAAATTAGCCCCAAAAAAGACGTCTTCTTCGGAGAGCTTCGAGACCTAGTAGCCGACAAGGGCTTTTCGATTCATTCCCGAAGACCAGATGTTCTGAACACGATCTCTGAGTTGGCTGCTGGAGACCGAGTGGTTGCCCTCGTGCACCCAGACTTCTGGGAACGATCCGGTAAGACCAGCATGGATGTTCTGGCAATTAGAAAAGTTGGCCTAGGTGAATTGCTTGAGCGAATCGAGCGTTTACGTCAACAGCTAATCAAAGAGGGCCTGACTCTCGCAGAAAGAAAACAGCCACTGCCTTTTCTTCCAAACCTGATTGGCTTGATCACCGGAGCCAACAGTGACGCCGAGAAAGACGTATTACAAAACGCCAAGCTTCGTTGGCCAGAAGTTAGATTCAAGATTCAACACACTCCAGTTCAAGGAGATAAAGCAGCAGCTGAGATTATCAAGGCAATCCAAGCCCTCGACGCTGACAGTGAAGTGGATGTAATCATCCTTACTCGAGGTGGAGGGTCATTCCAAGATTTACTGGTGTTCTCTGACGAGCAAGTTGTGAGAGCGGTCGCAAATTGTAAGACACCCATTGTTAGCGCCATCGGACATGAAAACGACCGTCCGCTAACTGATGAAGTTGCAGACTTCCGAGCCTCCACTCCAACCGACGCTGCAAAAAATGTAGTGCCCGATGTAGTTGATGAACGTAAGAAGATTTCGATTGCGCTGGAAAGAATTGCGCTAAGAGTTGTGGGCTATGTTCAAAACCAACTTGAGCTTATTGCAGGGATTAGAACCAGACCAGTTTTTGCTAATCCATTCACCATTGTTGATGAGCGTTCGTTAAACATCACTCAATTGCTCACAACGTTGCAGTCGCAAACTAAGAACTTTCTAGATAAAGAACAACTGCAAATTGCAGGTCTTCGCGGTCAGGTTAGGGCACTGTCCCCCAAGCTAACCCTTGACCGAGGTTATGCGGTTGTTCGAAACCTCAAGGATGGATTAGTGACCGACCCAAAGAAGGTTTCCAAGGGCGAAAAGTTGAAGATTACCCTCGCCGGGGGCGATCTCGGGGTCACGGCAGATTGAAAGTAGGCTAGAGACATAATGAGTGAAACCAACAAAGACATTGAAGCGATGAGCTACGAGCAGGCTCGTGACGAACTGGTCAAGGTAGTTGCTGAACTGGAAACCGGTTCAGTTACGTTAGAAAAATCAATGCAGCTTTGGGAACGTGGCGAAGCCCTTGCCAATCGATGCGAGAAGTGGCTCTCTGGAGCAAGAGACCAACTGGAGAAAGTTTCTAAGGCTAAGAAAACTGGAGCCGAGTGAGCGATGCCGCGGCCAAGCGTCGTGCGCGCCAGACGCTTATAAATCTGCTTTTGTCTCTTGGGGCAACCATTGGCGTAATGCTAGTTCTAATTCTTGCTGTTCCCCGAGATGACTCCAATAGGGTTCAGGCCGTTGACTATCAAGAGATTGCTTCTCAGGCCGCAAGCGAAGCGCCAGGAACTCTGCTGGTTCCGACTCTTCCACTCGACTGGTATTCCAATGCCGCGCGCTATAGGTCTGTGGCCCAAGATGGAGTGGCCACCTGGTATGCAGGATTCGTTGGTCCAAATAGTGAATTCATCGCCATGACTCAAGGCTTTGACGTCAATCAAACCTGGATTCAAATTCAGCTCGAAGCAAACAAACCCACCGGAGAAATTACTCTTGGCGATCAGTCTTGGACAATTTATGAAACCACCAAGACCAACTCCCCCGCCAAGTCAAAGGACTTTCTGATGCTTCTGGAGTACCAAAGCCATGCGGTCTTGGTTTACGGCGTGGCGCCAAAACAGCAGTTGGAAGACTTTGCAACGCAGCTTTCTTTGCTGATTGAAACGAACTAGGTCCCAGTTATCAGCCAAAGAGAGTAAATTAGGGATTGTGAAAGTAAGAAATTACGGAGTAAACATCACACCAATTATCAAGTATCAGTTTTAGGCGGGACGGCAATGGAATTTCGAATTGAACACGACACCATGGGTGAAGTTAGAGTTCCTAAAGATGCCCTTTATTCTGCCCAGACCCAACGGGCGGTAGAGAACTTCCCCATCTCTGGCTCGACTTTAGAAAAAGCTCACATAGCAGCTCTTGCACAAATCAAGAAAGCCGCCGCTTTAGCTAATGCCACCCTCGGCGTCTTAGACCAGAACATTGCCGATGCTATCGCCAAAAGTGCCGATGAAGTTATCGCCGGAAAACACGAGGGTGAGTTTCCAGTAGACATTTACCAAACCGGCTCCGGGACCAGCTCAAACATGAACATGAATGAGGTCCTAGCCACCCTAGCTTCCAAGAAGCTGGGTAAGCCGGTTCACCCAAACGATCATGTGAACGCCTCGCAATCTTCAAACGACGTTTTTCCAACTTCGGTGCACCTAGCTGTAACTTCCGCTATCGTCACGGATCTATTGCCCGCGCTTGATTACCTGGCTGGAAAACTGGAAGCAAAAGCTAAAAGCTGGTCTCAGGTCGTCAAGGCTGGTCGCACACACCTCATGGACGCAACCCCGGTAACTTTGGGTCAAGAGTTCGGCGGTTACGCCGCTCAAATTAGATATGGAATCGAAAGAATTCAGGGAACCATCCCACGTGTTGCTGAGGTTCCGCTCGGCGGCACAGCTGTTGGAACCGGAATCAACACCCCAAAAGGTTTCCCACAAGAAGTAATCAAGCTTTTGGCTAAGGCCACTTCCCTTCCAATTACCGAAGCTAGAGATCACTTTGAAGCTCAGGGCGCTAGAGATGCACTCGTGGAAGCCTCTGGTGCTCTTAGAGTTTTGGCGATTAGCCTCACCAAGATAAACAATGACTTGCGCTGGATGGGTTCCGGTCCAAACGCTGGTTTGGGAGAGCTTGCTATTCCTGATCTTCAGCCAGGTTCCTCAATCATGCCAGGTAAGGTAAACCCCGTTATTCCAGAAGCAGTTTTGATGGTTTGCGCCAGGGTTATTGGAAACGATCAGACTATAGCGTGGGCTGGAGCCAGCGGAAACTTCGAGCTAAATGTTGCAATTCCGGTGATGGGAAACTCGCTGCTTGAATCAATCAGACTATTGGCGAACGCTTCGAGGGTGCTCGCTGACAAAACAATCGAGGGCCTAGAAGCAAACAAGGATCGCGCACTTGCCTTGGCTGAGTCAAGCCCGGCAATCGTAACTCCCCTGAACAAAGTCATTGGCTACGAAGCAGCAGCTAAAATTGCTAAGCACTCGGTCGAAAAGTCCATCACAATTCGGGAGGCCGTTATTGACCTAGGTTTTGTTGAACGAGGCGAAATCAGCGAAGCTGATTTAGACACAGCACTGAACGTGCTTTCTATGACCAAGCCCCCACAGTAATCGCTCCAAAAAAACCAGCAATCAAATAGGGCCCAAGCGGCATGGATGCGCCGAGCTTTATCTTTCCCAGTGCAAGAAGCAAAATGGCAACAATCCCTGCTATCAAAAAGCTAATCAGCAAGGCGAGAACCGGAAGGGTTGGCGAGTACCAACCAAGGGCCAACGCCATGGCGGACATGAGTTTCACATCCCCCATGCCAAGTAATCCCAAACGGTTTATCCCCAAAGCAATCAAAAAGGTTACGAGCATAGCCAGATTCGCAAAAAGCATGTTCCACCAGATACCGTTTGTTATTCCAGCAGCTATTTGCCCAAGCCACGTGATTGGGAATGCCGGCAATACGTACTTGTTCGGTAAGCGGAACTGTTGAATATCGGTCTTGGCTAGCGGCCAAGCAGTGAGAGCCAGGTAGCCAAGACCGAGTGCTGAAAATAACGAGGCAAGATTTTCGAACACCAGATCAGAGTATTTTGCAACCAAAGCTAGGGTGAAAACTTATCCCCAGGCAAAACTGATGTGCTTAGGCACCGAAGCGGCGATGCCTTCTGGTGAAGGCACGAATGGCCCTAAGAAAGTCAACTTTTCGAAAGTCTGGCCAGAGTGCTTCCTCAAAATACAGCTCGGAATTACTTGATTGCCAAAGCAAGAAGCCACTTAGGCGCTGCTCACCCGAAGTTCTAATAATCAGGTCTGGATCTGGTTGATCAGAGGTGTAGAGGTGGGAGGCAATTAACTCAGGCGTTAGAGAGTCTGAAAGCTTGGATAAGTCATCCCCCGAAGCAATAGAGGATTGCACTATAGATCTCATGGCGTCGGTAATCTCCTGACGTCCTCCATAGCCAATTGCCAAATTGACTGTTGCGCCTTCGGTGTTGGCGCTTTCCGCCTCTGATTTCTCGAGGGACTCAAGGAAGTCTTTGGAAAGTGCAGAGCGATCTCCCATAACCCGGATTTTCCAATTTCCCCTGCTGACCATTTCCTTGGCTAAATCTTCGAGAATTACAAAAAGGTCCTGCAGCTCCTGCTGGCTTCTTTGCTTGAGATTTTCGGTAGAAAGAAGGTAGAGAGTTATGACCGGAACATGAAGCTCATCGCACCAGGAGAGAAAATCAAAAATCTTCTGTGCTCCTGCAGCATGTCCTGATTTAGCTTTTGAGCCATTGTTCTTAGCGGCCCATTGCCTGATGCCATTTTTGCCGGCAATGATGCTCTTGCACT
>WLDW01000079.1 GCA_009704605.1 Actinomycetota bacterium | reverse complement strand
TTCTTGGGATCTCCGACTCCCAGGATCTTGTGGCTAACTATGACAAAGTCATGTCCTTATTCCCAGAGGTAAATATCCACTTATACGGAAAAGCACCAAGGCTTGGGAGAAAGCTGGGGCACATCACCGTAGTTGGTGAAGATGCCGGCACTTGTCTTCGAACAGCCGAGGCTGCCAGGAACCAACTAAACAACTAATATTTGATTATTAGGTAAATCGACGGGAGTTCCAATTACCAATCCACTTGTAGCAGTTGTTATGGGTTCCGACTCGGACTGGTCAGTCATGTCCGACGCCGCTCAGGCGTTAAAGGATTTTGGAATCGAATACGAAGTCGAAGTACTTTCCGCTCATCGCACTCCCGAGCGAATGATTGAGTGGGGAAAAACTGCTGCCTTACGAGGCATCAAGGTAATCATCGCTGGCGCCGGAGGCGCTGCACATCTTCCCGGGATGCTGGCTTCTGTAACAACACTTCCCGTTGTTGGTGTTCCGGTTCCACTAGGCAAACTCGATGGCATGGACTCGTTGCTTTCGATAGTTCAAATGCCAGCGGGTATTCCCGTTGCAACAGTTTCCATAGGTGGAGCCAAGAACGCCGGAATACTTGCCGCCAGAATTTTGTCCACCAGCGATAAAAGCTTGGAACAAAAACTTGTTGACTACGGAGTCTCTCTAGCTGATCTTGTCGCGGAGAAAAACACTCAGCTGCAAAATCAAATCAAAAACAGCTAAGTCACAAATTCTCCACCGCAATGCTTTGCGCAACAAAATTGGTTGATTTGAAGCTGGCAAATTCCTGACAGTGCTAATTCCCTTCTGAAATTTTGCAAGAAACACTCGCTGACCAGCTAGATTCTGGGGATTTTTAGCCATTTCGAAACTTGGCCGTTTCTTGCTCAATATCGGCACCCTTTGCGTTTTGCGTTGCCATTATAGAAAGTTCAACCTAGGCTTGAAGGTACGTGAGGAGTGCGTTATGAGAAGAACCTTTATTGTCGCGCTTGGCTTGGCTACAGCCCTAGTGCTAGCTGGCTGCACCCTCTTTTATCCAAACGCTGGCACCCCAACAGATGAGTTAATCAATCCGACCGACTCCGCTAGCGTCGCGCCAGGCGATGAAACTAGCCAAGGGGAAGCTACTTCACCTTCGGCCTCGCCGTCTCCATCGCCTTCAGTTTCTCCAACGATGGAGGCTGCGGTATTGAACATCCTTTACACCGACACCTCAGCTGGGGTACTGAACGTGGTTTCGGAAGTTAACAATTTTGCAGAAGATGGCGGAAGTTGCATTCTTAGCTATTACCAAGGAACAACCGCAACAGCTATTGCAACAGTGAAAGCAGAGCGCAACGTTACCTCAACACAGTGTTTCCCCTTCAACGTGAGTTTTTCATCCGTGCCAAAGGGTACTTTGTCTCTGACCGTTAGTTACAAATCCGACAACCACATCGGTGAATCCCAAAAGTTTGAGGTGATCATTCCCTAATGATCAAAACAGTAGGAAAAGTCTGGTCCATGTTGCTTATTGCCGCAATCTCGGCAGTGGGAATTGTTGCGCTTGAGGCAGAGAGCACTCCAGCAGAAGCTGCTAATGCCGCCTGGTTTAACCCGGGACAAATCATTAGCGACAGCGCTTTTTACACTTCGGGAACCATGTCTGCCGTTGACATCCAAAGATTCCTAAATGGAAAAGTTGCGGCTTGTCGAGCAGATCCAACAAGACCAGGTTGTCTGAAGGATTACCGTCTGAGTACACCAGCTGTAACTGGAACAGCCGGAAGATGTGCATCGCTTCCCGCGAAGACAAACGTCAGCGCTGCTGAAATCATTTATGACGTATCTATCGCTTGTGGAATTAGCCCAAAGGTGCTTTTAGTTAAGTTGCAAAAAGAGCAAGGGCTTGTAACTTCAACTAACCCGAGTGCCCGTGCTTACGAGTTTGCACTTGGAATGGATTGTCCGGACACACCTGCTGGTTGTAGCGTGGCATCTGCAGGATTTTTCTGGCAGCTTTACAAAGGTGCTGGACAATTGCAGTGGTATAGCAATCCAGCAGGTTCTTTCACCTGGCTAAGACCAGGTGCCACCATCAGTCGCCCTTACCAGGCCAATAACCCTGGTTGTGGCGCTCAATCATTTGTCTTGGAAAACAAGGCCACCGCCGCTTTGTATTACTACACCCCTTACGTGCCAAACCAAACCGCTCTGGGGAACCTCTATGGCGTCGGAGATGTTTGTAGCGCATACGGAAACCGAAACTTCTTCCGCGATTACACTGACTGGTTCGGCTCGCCTATTGGCGGTAGCTTCCTTCTCAAGGGTGACGCTGCTGACGTATTTATGATCGTCAATGAGACCAAGTTCCGAATCCCAACACCAGAGCTACTTACCTCCCTGGCGCCGTTAGGTCCAGTTGGAACTGTTTCAAATGCTCACCTAGACCGTTACACCACAGTCAGTGACATGAGTGCCCTTGCCAGAAATGCCGTTGACGGAAGTTACTTCTTTATCCACAACAGCCAACGGCTAGCTTTTGCTAACTGTGATGAAGTGGCAGCTTGGGGATTGAACTGCGCTAGCGCTGTCACAATGACTGGCTCTCAGGTGAGTGCCCTCGTAGCTGGCGAAGCAATGTCAGCTCTGGACGGAAGATTTGTTTTGGAAAATGGTGCACTGCGAGCTGTAACTACCCCTTCACCTGATCCATCAGCGTCTCCATCCTCAACACCTGATCCATCAGCTTCTCCATCCGCAACACCTACAGCAACTCCTAGCGCAACTCCTAGCCCTACACCAACTCCAACCACATCAGCGTCCCCAGCTCCGGCTGCACCAGCCCCAGTTTCCACCTACACAGTCGTTCGTGGTGACTCACTCAGTGGAATCGCATCTCGCTTTGGAACCACAACTAGAAACTTGATGAGCGCCAATGGAATTACCAATGCAAACATGATCCGCGCTGGTCAGGTCCTAAAGCTTTCCGCTAACGGGGTTACTCCAGCAGCACCCGCTGCACCTGCTCCAACCACCCCAGCACCAGCAACTCCAGCACCTGCAGCTCCAGCAACCACTTACAAAGTTGCTCCAGGGGACTCCTTAAGTGGGATTGCGGCAAGATTTGGAACTACCACGAGAAACCTAATGTCTATAAATGGAATTGCTGATGCCAACCGCATCAGAATTGGCCAAGTACTTACCATTGCAGGTGCCGCGGCCGCAGCTGCTCCTGCAGCTCCAGCGTCAACCTCCGGTCCAACCACCAGTTACAAGGTTGTTGCTGGAGACACCCTGAGTGGCATTGCTTCCCGCTTTGGCACCACATCGAGAAATCTGATGGCCCTAAATGGAATTACTAATGCCAACTTCCTTAGGATCGGTCAGGTTCTAAGGCTCTCTTAGAACCTGCTGTAGCTCCGGTTTCACCCAAACGGTAACTTAGCTTTATGGAACAGGATCCAGCTAATGCTTAGTCGAATCTCTGGAGCCACCAAAAATTACGACTGGGGATCAAAAGAGCTAGTTCCTGATTTCTTTGGACTGGCAGAATCTAACGAACCAATTGCTGAAATCTGGTTTGGCACCCATCCACTCGGTGAGAGCAGGTGTTTGGCAGAAAACCAAAGCCTGTCGGAAAGCCTTGGCAAGCGTCTTGGATTTTTAGTCAAGTTTTTGTCTGCCGAGCGAGCCCTTTCAATTCAGGTCCACCCAAACTTAGATCAGGCCAAAGCCGGATTTGATTTAGAACAGTCACAGGCAATTCCAATAAGTGATCCAAAAAGAAACTACAAAGATGCATCTCATAAGCCAGAAGGACTTATTGCCCTGACAAGCTTTCGAGCGCTTTGTGGCTTTCGTCCTCGGACAGAGCTACTAACGGTCTTGACCGAGTTTGGTAAATCTGAATCCGAGTTTGCTTCTTTAGCGCCAGAACTCCTTTCTGAAGCCCCGCTAGAAAAAATCTTTGAATCACTGATTGAAAACTCGGATCTTGCCAAAAGATTTGTTCAGACCGTCGAAAGCTCCCAATCCAATCCAGTTGCCAAAAAAGCTAGAGCGCTTGTTGCGACACTACTTAAGCAATTCCCAGGTGACACTGGGGCGCTAGTTGCCTTGATGCTTAACGAAGTTGCTCTAGAGCCAGGCGAAGCTATCTACCTACCTGCTGGTAACGTACACGCCTACCTGTCTGGTCTTGGGCTTGAAGTGATGGCTTCGTCTGACAACGTGGTGCGCGCGGGGTTAACATCCAAGCACGTGGATGTCGCAGAAGTTCTAGCAATTGCGGATTTCAGCGAACTTGTGGAGCCAAGGCTTAGACCTAAGAAGCTAGCGGAGGGCCTGATTGAGTATCCGGTGGACAGCTCAGAGTTTCGCATCTACCGTGCTGAAGTTTCGGGAAAGAACTTACTTGCCGATTTAGACCTGCCAGCTAGCGCCATGGTAGTTTGCACCGCAGGAGAGGTGGCAGTTAGCACCAG
>WLDW01000078.1 GCA_009704605.1 Actinomycetota bacterium | reverse complement strand
GGATTACCTGAAAAGTTTGTTTACTGGTTGCGAGATCAACATTGTTGATAGCGCACCAGGGGCAAGACCTGGCCTGCAAAGCCCCGAGGCCAAGGCATTTGTTGCTGCAGTTGGCACATCAATCCATCCAAAGTATGGCTGGACCGATGTTGCCAGATTCAGTGAACTGGGGATTCCGGCGGTCAATTATGGACCGGGAGACCCAAATAAGGCTCACGCCGATGACGAATCCCTGCCAGCTAGCCAGATATACGCCTGTGAGAGTGGACTGAGAAATTTTCTGACCTCAAATCTTTGATAAACTTGAAACTTGGCCCACCGGCCAAAGTATTTCAAGGAGTAAAAATGGCAGCAATGAAGCCTCGCACCGGCGATGGACCAATGGAAGCAGAACGCGAACCTCGCGGTCTAATCATCTTGAGGGTCCCTCTTGAAGGTGGCGGTCGCTTAGTTGTTTCGGTAAACGAAGAAGAAGCCAAGAGCCTCCACAAAGTCCTAGAAGGCGTAGTTAAGAAGAAGTAACTCGCTTGCTGGCCATCATTAAGCCATCGCCCACCGGCGATAAAGCAGAAATGAAATCCTGCTGGGTAGAAAACAATCTCAAAACATCACGGTAAATAACTGTCGCCTCATCGCGCATGGCAGGATCTGGTACTCGATCTCGCCACAGCGCATGGGAAATAGCCACCACGCCGCCAGGTCTAAGCAACCTCGAAGCCTGCCTGAGCTGGTCTTCCAAATCACCTCGCTCGGCATCTAGGAAAACTAGGTCGTAAGCGGCATCGGCCATGTTGGACATAACCTCGGTTGCCTTACCGGAGATAACTCTGGTTCTAAGAGGTGAAATTCTGGCATCTTTGAATGCCATCTTGGCAGCTAGCTGAAACTCGGGGTGAGAATCAATAGTTGCTAAAACCGAATCCTCTGAAGCGCTCAAAATCCATAAACCCGATACTCCAGCACCGGTTCCGGCTTCAACGATGGCCTTGGCTCCAAGTGCGGAGGCGATCAAAGCTAGGTGTGAGCCAACGCTTGGCGTTACACACTCGATTCCTAATTCTTCGGCCCTGGCCCGTGCTTCGATTATGGCTGGCGACTCCGAAACAAAGTCTTCGGTGAACTTCCAGCTTGATATCTTGTCGACCATGATCTCTCCTAATCTCAAAGCTTAGAGCCGCTCGGGTGTAAATGACCGCAGCCAAAGAGGTAGCCTATATGGGTGTTTGGACTCTCCGGCGAAAAGCTATTAATTCTTGGGTTGATAGCTGTTTTTGTGCTGGGCCCGGATAAGTTACCGCACTACTCCAAGCAACTAGCAAACTTCATTAAATCTTTGAAGAAAATGGCTGACGGTGCCAAAGGTCAGTTGCAATCTGAAATCGGTGAAGAGCTCGATTGGAAACAACTTGATCCAAGAAAATACGATCCTCGAAGAATCATTCGTGAGGCCTTGGCCGAAACCGAAGCCCCAACAACAGTAGCAACGCTGAACAAGCCAACTACGAGAGTGCAGCCAAGGTTAGCTGTGGGCGAAGTTGCCCCCTTTGATTCGGAAGCGACCTAAAGCTTCTTCATCACTTTCGCAAGAGCGTTCATTAAAGGCGCCATCTTGTTGTATTGGATAGCCCTGGATGGGAAATTAAGCAGTCCTGTTGCAATTCCAACGGTTCTAGCTTCGGTAAATCTCAGCAATCCGTAGTGACCATTTCTTCTTCCAACACCGGATTGCTTCATGCCACCCATAGGGGAGTCAATCGATGCCATCGAAGCGCGGTAACCCTCGTTGATGTTTACAGATCCTGCCATTAGGCGATTGGCAACTTTCTCGGCTAGTTTCACCGGTCCAACTACTGAGGCGTTTAGTCCAAGCTCGGTGTCGTTGGCTAATTCAACCGCTTCATCAATGCTGTCGTAACCGACAACTGCGATAAATGGGCCGAAGACTTCTTCGCGAGCGAGTCTCATTTCTGGCTTGATGTCGGTCATAACAGTTGGGGAGTAAAAGTAAGGTCCAAGCTCTGGAAGAGCCTTGGCACCAGCTAGCACTTTGGCACCCTTGCTAACAGCATCCGAAACGAAGTCCTCAACGCGCTTTAGTTGGTTGATGCCGGTTAGGGTTCCCATGTCCATCTGGAAGTTGTCGCTCTTTCCGATTTTGAGTGAATTAACCCGGGATGCAAGTTCAACTTCGAAAGCTTCTTTTTGATTGTTTGGAACATAAACTCGCTCAATCGATACGCAGAGCTGTCCTGAGTTTCCAAAAGCTCCAGCGATAACCTTCTCGGCAGCGTCGCCAAGTTTGGCACCTGGAAGAACAATAAGCGGGTTCTTGCCACCTAGCTCGAGTGAGTAACCAATCAATCTCTTGGCTGCGCGCTCAGCAACTATCTTTCCGGTCTTAGTTGATCCGGTGAACGCGACGTAGTCAACCGAGTCAGTGACCGCATTTCCAACAGTTGCGCCATCACCAACCACGATTGTCCAGGCACTATCTGGAATGCCGGCTTCGATGGCTAACTTTCTGGCGTAAAGGGAAACAAGCGCGGTTTGGTTATCTGCTTTTTGCACCACGGTGTTACCGGCTGCAAGTGCTGGCAGCACATCAAGCATCTGCAGGGCAAGCGGGTAGTTCCAAGGTGTTATGACTCCAACTACTCCAACCGGGGAGTATGTGACGTAGGAACGAGTAACAAAAGGAACCCCTGAGTTAGTGATCTGCTTTTTTAGAACCTTCGGAGCAATCTTGGCAAAGTAACGAGTAGAACCAAGAGATCCAGCAACTTCTTCGAAAGCGTGAGCGCGGGCTTTACCGGTTTCAAGCTGCAATAGATCCATCAGCTGGTCTTGGTTTTTCAAAATCAGATCATGTAAGGCAAATAGGGCCGCTGAGCGCGCTTTGACTGGCATCGCTGCAAATGATTGCTGAGCAAGTCTTGAGTCGGCAACTGCCTTTGTCACTTGGCTAACGCTTAGCTGCGGTAGGTCATAGATTTTCTGACCCGTGGTCGGGTTCACAATTGTGACCTGGTCGGAACTTTCTGGAAGGTTGGATAAAAGGCTAGGGATGCTGTATTCGCTCATGGTTATTATTCTACGAATAGATAATTACTTGGGATCCAGATTCAGCTTTCTGCCAGCAAGTAAGCGAGCCTGTTTGGCAATCAAGCTGGCAATCTTGTGAATTTCGGTAGCTGCCACATCTTCTGAGTTACCGGCACAAAGTGGCTTGCCGGTGTCTGACCCCTCGCGTAAAGCTACCGATATCGGCACTTGGCCAAGTAGCGGAACGCTTACCCCAGACAGTGCACTCAATGACTTAGCAACGAGCTCGCCGCCACCAGCTCCAAAAAGCTCAATTTTCTTGCCTTCTTGTTCTAGGTAACTCATGTTTTCAATAACGCCAAAGATTGCCTGACCGGTTTGCAGTCCAACGGCTCCCGATCTCTCGGCAACCTCGCTGGCTGATATCTGCGGTGTTGTGACAACAACTGTTTTGGCAGTTGGCAAAAGCTGTCCAAGGCTAATTGCAACATCTCCTGTTCCAGGAGGCAGGTCTACTAGCAAAACATCTAAATCTCCCCAAAACACATCGCTCAAGAATTGCTCAATGGCTCGGTGCAGCATGGGTCCGCGCCAAGCCACCGGCTTGTTATCTTCAACGAACATGCCGATTGAAATCACTTTCACACCAAATGCAACTGGGGGCAAGATCAACTCGTCGACCCTGGTTGGCTTTTCGGTTATGCCCAGTTGTCCAGGAATAGAAAAGCCAAAGATGTCGGCATCGATAAGTCCAACTTTCTGACCTTGGCTAGCAAGAGCTACCGCTAGGTTGGCGGTCAATGTGGATTTACCAACACCGCCCTTACCTGAGCCAATCAAAAAGATGTTTGTCAGGGTGTCTTTATCAAAAGGGTTATGACGCATGGGTTTGCCGCCACGAAGTTTCTTCTTTAGAGCATCCCGTTCTTCAGGGGCCATTACCGTAAGTCTTACGTTGACTTTTTGCACCCCTGGAATAGCTGCCACCGCATCGTGGGTTTCTTGTTCGATGCGTCTAGCGGCGGGACAGCCAGTGATTGTGAGCTTGATTTCAACATCTGCTGTGCCATCTTGGAAGCTTACTTTTCCGACCATATCGAGCTCGGTCAAAGCAATGCGAAGCTCAGGGTCTATAACTTTTGAAAGAGCTTGATAGATCAGGGCCTCGGACACCCCTTAACTCTACGGACAGGCATGAGAGAATAGGTTCATGAGCCAGAAAAATGCACCATCCTCCCTGCCTGAAGGCGAAGTCGTTGGCCAGTTCAAAAATTACCTTGAAGCAGTAAAGGTAGTTGAACAGCTGGTTGAAAACGGTTTCCCGGCAAGACTTGTTTCAATCATTGGCTCCGACCTAAAAACAGTTGAGACCCTAAAGGGCAAGATTGGCTATGGAAGAGTTGCACTCTCCGGTGCTGTTACCGGTTGTTGGATCGGCCTATTTTTTGGACTGCTCTTGGGAGCTACCAGTGCAACCGCGCAGGTAGTT
>WLDW01000077.1 GCA_009704605.1 Actinomycetota bacterium | reverse complement strand
CGCGTCATTCCTAGTAGGTTGGGTGCTTCTAAAGACCGGCAACCAGGATGACTATGCTGACCTAGAGGGAGCACGTAAAGCATCCAAGAAGATGAAGAACGGCTAATAAGCCATGACTTCAATTTCCGGCGCTAAAGTCAAGCGATTAGTAATCGCTTGCGAAGCCGGCATGGGCTCGAGTGTCATGATTGCCAAGCAATTGGCAAAGACACTTAAAGACCATGACGTAGTCGTGACTCACTCGCCCGTAAATCAACTCGAAGACGAAAATCCAGATTTGATTTTGTGTCATCGAGGATTGGGTCAGCGGGCCAAACAGGCAATGCCGAACACCCCTGTTGTGGTGTTTGACATGTTCCTGGGCGACCCAAAGATCCAGAGTGTAGTCAACGCAATACTGGAGGGCGAACTCATCTCAGATGAGTAACCTTCTTGTTTTGGCCGGAATCCGTATAGACGCCACGGCCTCCTCGCAAGAGGAGGCCGTGCGCCTGTGCGGTTCGGTCTTACAAGAACTCGGTGCCGTAGGGCCTGAGTATCTGGACGCAATGGTGGCCAGAGAAAACATTATTTCTTCCTACATGGGAGAAGGAGTTGCCTTGCCACATGGCACGGATGACTCAAGAAAGTATGTGAACTTTACCCAGTTGGTATTTGTGAGATTTGCAAATCCCGTGGACTGGGAAGGTGAAAAGGTAAAGCTCTGCATCGGCATAGCTGCCAAGGGGGATGAACACGGTGAACTTCTTGGAAACCTGGCAGACAAACTACTCGATGAGAGCTCATACAGCACACTCATGAACTCCGCATCCGAGCAAGAAATATTGGATTTAATAAACGCTTAGAGAGGCAACACAAGTGAAGGCAGCAATTTACCGGGGACCGCAGGATCTCAAAGTTGAGCAGGTAGAAGAGCCAACTGCTGGATCCAAGGAAGTAAAGCTTCGCATTCACGCCTGTGCTACCTGTGGCACCGACGCCAAAATTTTTAACCACGGTCATCCGCGCCTAGAACCACCACAAATCATCGGCCACGAAATTGCTGGTGAAGTTGTTGAAGTTGGTAGCGAAGTAACTTCCGTTAAGGTTGGCGACCGGGTTCAAGTCATTGCCGCAATTCCTTGCGGGAAGTGCTGGGCCTGTCTAGCAGGCAAGATGACAATCTGCCCCAACCAACTTTCCATGGGATATCAGTTCCCGGGCGGATTCGCCGAATTCATGATCGTTCCCGACGAGGTAATTCGAGTAGATGGCCTAAACCATATTCCTGACAGCGTTTCCTACGAAGAAGCATCGGTAGTCGAACCTCTTGCCTGCGTGTTGAATGCACAGGAACTTGTTCGAGTTGGCCCGGGGGATGAAGTTTTGGTTATGGGTGCTGGCCCAATTGGATGCCTGCATGTTCGACTCGCTAGAGCACTCGGTGCCAAAAAAGTTTTCTTGGCCGACATCAATGGATCAAGGCTTAAGCTTTCGGCAGATGTTGTAAAGCCAGATCGCGCAATCGACATGTCCACCGAGGACCTATCTGCAATCGTCAAGGCTGAGACCGATGGCAAGGGACCAAGCGTGATCATCACCGCTGCACCTTCGGGGCAAGCTCAAGAGCAGGCCATAGAAATGGCCAGGCCAGGTGGAAGAATTAGCTTTTTTGGGGGACTACCAAAAGATAAGCCAATGATTCAGGTGGACTCGAACCTAGTTCACTACAAAGAGCTAATGCTCATGGGCGCAAATGGTTCGAGCCCGTCACACAACCGACAGGCCCTAGAGCTAATTGCTTCTGGCAAAGTGAAGGTGGCCGATCTAATCACCACCCGAGTTGGTCTTGACGATGTGGTCAAAGGAATTGAGGCGGTCCTAAGCGGAGAAGCCATCAAAGTAGTGGTGCTCCCAAGCAAGTAAACTTGGGGTATGTCTAGACCAATCCACCATCTTCAAGTCCCAGCAATTCGGTCTGCTCTGAAGCTTTATAAGGTCTCATCTTTTATTACTGGCATCTTTTTACTTCTTCTTATGGCCACCTGGGCACTTCGTCGCCTTGAGAACGTGAGCTTCGGAGCACTTACTGGTTATGACTTGTGGCTAGCGGGACCCAACGGATTGCTATCGGCTGAGCCATATTTGAACGAGGGTGAGGGTATGCCAGAAATTGGCCTGAGCCTAACGGTGGCAATCTTGGTAGTTCACGGCTGGCTGTATGTGTTGTACCTGTTTGCCGATTTCAGAGTTTGGACTCTTATGCGCTGGAGTTTCGTTCGCTTTTTGATTATCGCCTCCGGTGGCGTAGTTCCATTTCTTTCCTTCTACACCGAAAAGTACTACGCGAAACTAGCCGAGAAGGAAATTGCTGATTCACTTTCGGGGGTAAAAAATTAGTCGCCCGGTTCTGGTTGTTGACTTTGGTGCCCAGTATGCCCAACTAATCGCCAGGCGAGTTCGTGAAGCTGGCGTCTATTCCGAGATTGTTCACCACAACGTAACCGCCGCCGAGATTCAAGCCAAAAACCCACTGGCGATAATTCTTTCGGGCGGTCCATCAAGTGTTTACGAACCAGGATCTCCAAATCTCGATGCCAAGATTCTAGAACTTGGAATTCCAATTCTTGGCATTTGCTACGGCTTTCAAACGCTGGCGCAACTTCTTGGTGGTCAGGTGGATAAAACCGGTAAACGTGAGTATGGCGCTACGAGTTTGAAAGTTTCGTCAGCTGGCGAAATTCTTGCCGGTCAACCTGATACACAAATTTGCTGGATGAGCCACGGCGATCAAGTTGTTAAGGCCCCATCCGGCTTTGAGGTACTGGCATCGACTGAAACCACACCGGTTGCAGCATTCGCCTCGTCAGAGAAAAAGATTTACGGTGTGCAGTGGCATCCAGAAGTTAAGCACTCGGATTTTGGTCAGAACGTCTTAGAAAACTTCTTACACAATGCAGCCGGCATCACACCGGACTGGAATTCCAACAACGTTATCGCTGAACAAGTCGACAAGATCAAGAAGCAGGTCGGTTCCGGTCGAGTAATTTGCGGACTATCTGGTGGAGTCGATTCCGCGGTTGCAGCAGCCCTAGTTCATAAGGCAGTAGGGGACCAACTGGTCGCGGTTTTTGTTGACCACGGCCTACTTCGCGATGGCGAGGCCGAACAGGTCGAGCGCGACTACGTTGAAGCAACGGGTATAAGGCTTGTGACCGTAAATGCTGAGCAGAGATTCCTAGCTGCACTAAGCGGAGTAACTGACCCAGAGACCAAGCGAAAGATAATTGGCCGCGAGTTCATTAGGGCTTTCGAAGAAGCCCAAGCGGACCTGATGAAAGAGGCAAGTAGCGCCAACGAAGAGATCAAGTTCTTGGTTCAAGGAACTTTGTATCCGGATGTGGTTGAATCCGGCGGCGGTGCTACCGCTGGTATCAAGTCCCATCACAACGTGGGCGGACTGCCAGAAGATCTAAAGTTTGAACTTGTTGAGCCTCTTAGAACATTGTTTAAAGACGAAGTGCGTGAAATTGGTAGGCAGCTAGGACTTCCTGAGCCAATTGTTCAAAGGCAGCCTTTCCCGGGTCCTGGTCTTGGTATTCGAATTGTTGGTGAGGTAACAAAAGAAAGACTTGACCTACTTCGCAAAGCCGATGCGATTGTCAGAAGCGAGCTAACTGCTGCCGGGCTAGATACTGAGATTTGGCAGTGCCCAGTTGTGTTGCTAGCCGATGTTCGATCGGTTGGAGTGCAAGGTGATGGCAGAAGTTATGGCCACCCGATTGTTTTGCGACCAGTTTCGAGCGAAGATGCAATGACCGCGGACTGGACCAGGGTTCCCTACGACCTGTTGGCAAGAATTTCGAATCGAATTACCAACGAGGTTGAAGGTGTTAACCGCGTTGTGCTCGATGTGACTTCAAAACCACCTGGCACCATCGAGTGGGAGTAAATTCTTGAAGCCGCTAGTTTTTGGTCATCGTGGTGCCAGCGGTTACAGACCTGAAAACACAATCGAGGGTTTTGAGCTTGCAATTGCGCAAGGCTCCGATGGCATTGAGTGCGATCTAGTTCCAACCAAAGACGGTGAACTAATCATTCGTCATGAAAACTGGCTAAACGGAACAACCAACGTAGCCTCGTTAGCAAAGTTTCAGGGAACCGCGTCAACTGGTTACTCCGATGGCCTGACTGAAACTGGCTGGTTCAGCGAGGATTACAATCTCGCGCAGCTTTCGGAACTTCGAGCTATTGAACGAGTGCCAGAGACTCGGCCAGGCAGTGCCAAATTTGACGGTCTGTTTTTGATTCCAACAATTGATGACTTGTTGGCTTGCTCGTTCATGAACGAAAAGACTCTTGTTATTGAAATAAAGCACGGCATGTACTTTATGAAAAATGGCATCAACATGGCCACGATCCTTGCCGGAAAGCTTGCAGAATCTGACTGGAAAGAGCGCGGAATTTCGATTGTTATCGAAACCTTCGATGAAAAGATGCTGGAACATCTCAAAGATGCCTGTGGGCCAGATAAGAAGTATGTCTTTTTGACTGAGATCGACCGCCTACCTCAGGG
>WLDW01000076.1 GCA_009704605.1 Actinomycetota bacterium | reverse complement strand
AGTTGAGCTTCGACCTTGGTGACCAACTTCCCTGGGCCAAGTCTCTCGCAGTATTTGACTTGGAGACTACTGGCCTTGACCTTGAACAAGCTCGGATAGTTACCGCTTGCGCTGTTGCTATAGACGAGCAAGGTCAGGTCACAGGCTCAAACATTGAGTGGCTAGCAGATCCTGGTATCGAGATTCCCGTGGCTGCTTCAAATGTCCACGGTGTTACTACCGAGATTGCGAAGGCTCGGGGCCGAAATAGCAAGGAAGTTGTATCTGAGATATTAGAGACTCTGCGTGGATTCTTTAGCGCAGGTATCCCCGTCGTTGCATACAACGCACCCTATGATTTCACTATTTTGCATTACGAGGCCCTTAGAAATGGTCTAGAGCCACTTGCCGACCCAAAGCCAATCATTGATCCTCTTGTTTTGGATAAGTTCGTCGATCAGTACCGATCTGGAAAGCGAACATTGCAGATAGCCGCTTCGGTTTATGGGGTCCAGCTATCTGATGCCCACAATGCAACCGCCGATGCGGTAGCAGCTGGAAAAGTTGCACAGGCGATAGCTCTAAAGCACGCGGCCAAGCTACCTGCGGATGTTTTTGAGCTACACGATCTTCAGAAAGTCTGGAGCATAAGTCAGGACGACTCTTATGAGATATTTCGGAGAAAGAGCTCTCCAGATTTTACGGTTGTAAGAGGTTGGCCAGTAAAGCTTTAGGAGCCAAAGTTCTTGTACCGAGAGTTGAACTTCTCTACTCGACCAGCAGCATCCATAATTCTCTGCTTACCGGTGTAAAAAGGGTGCGACGCTGAAGAAATTTCAACATCGAAAACCGGGTATTCCTTGCCGTCTTCCCACTTCAAAGTCTTTGTGCTAGTTAGCGTTGAGCGTGTTAAAAAGCTCTCACCAGAGGCAAGGTCACGGAAAATAACTGCCTGGTAGTCTGGGTGAATTTCTGACTTCATGCGAGATCTTTCTTTGGTCCAAGGATTTTTGCCTTTATGGCAACTTCACAACTATACCAGAGGCAAAACTGGATAACTAGCGGCTATTTTCCTGGCCGCAGACGGAATCTTCCAGATTCATCAGTGACCTGAAGCGGGTAGCCAAAGGCCTGGGTCACCTTCTCGCTTGTGATGGTGCTAGATAGCTCCCCGGCTGCAAAAACTTGGCCCTTGCTCAGGATAAGCGCGTGTGTAAAGCCTCTTGGAATCTCCTCGATGTGATGGGTGACCATAACTATTGCAGGTGCGGTTGGAGCCTGGGCGTAGTTAGAAAGAACCTCAATGGTGTGCTCTCGAGCTGCCATGTCGAGGCTGGCTACCGGTTCATCAAGAAGTAGAAGCTCAGGATCAGTCATTACTGATCTAGCGATCTGTGCTCTTTTTTTCTCGCCATCGCTGAGGGTCCCGAATGGCCTGTCTCCGTAGCCATCCAGTTGCCACTCGGCCAGGACTCGATTAGCACGACGCTTGTCAACATCCTCATACTTCTCATTCCAGCGACCGGTTACTCCGTAGCTAGCCGTCATTACCGCATCAAGGACGGTCTCCGAGTTGGGAATGTGTTGCGACAGGGCGTTTGAAGCAAAACCAATTCTTGTCTTGAGCTCAAATACAACGACCGAACCGAGCGTGTGACCCAGAATTTTCGCAGTTCCCGAAGTGGGCTGGATTTGTGCGGCTGCAACCCTGAGTAGTGTTGTCTTTCCCGCTCCGTTAGGCCCAATTATGACCCACCGCTGATTTGATTCAACTTGCCAGTCAAGATTGTTGATTATTGGCTTACCATCTCGACTAACCGTGATGTTATTGAAATCCAAAACCCTGCTCATGTAAATCAGCATAATCGATGACCTGCCTGAGCCCTGGTCTGCTCTAACATCGAGTTATGGTTTCCATAGGCATTTTGAACATATCACGGTTTTCACATTGAGAAAGTACCTACTCGTACTCGATGTCGATTCCACAATGATCGAGCAGGAAGTCATTGAGCTGCTTGCTGAAAGAGTCGGCCTAAGAGACCAAGTGAAGATCCTCACCGATCAGGCCATGGCGGGCGAGATTGATTTTCGCGAGGCGCTCTTGAAACGGGTTGGATTACTAGAGGGCCTAAATGCAAAGGTGCTTGAAGAACTCCTAGCTGAAATTCGGATAACTCATGGCGTACCCGAGCTCATCAGCGCCGTTCATAACTCAGGTGGTCTGGTTGGCGCTATTAGCGGTGGCTTTTCTCAGGTGCTGGAGCTTTTGTCGGCAAAACTCAACTTGGATTTTTTCAAAGCAAACAATCTAGAGATAGAAAACGATGTCATTACCGGCAAGATTATCGGGGAAATTGTTGATGCAGAAGTGAAGGCACGCACTTTGCTTAGGTGGGCTGGAGAGTACGGTTTTGATTTGTCTAGCACTGTGGCAGTTGGAGATGGAGCTAACGATATCCAAATGCTAAAAGCCTCTGGATTTGCTGTTGCTTTTAGACCGAAAGAAGTCCTTCGAGATCACGCCGATTTAATTATCGAAGGAGATTCATTAGAGCCACTTATCTCGGTGCTTGAACTACGCCCCAGTTGAGTGAAGACCACCATCGACGTGAATCATCTCACCGGTTGTGGCGGGGAACCAATCTGAAAGCAGGGCAACTACTCCCCTAGCTGCTGTTTCGGTGTTCGTGAGATCCCAACCAAGTGGTGCGCGGTCAGTCCAGAGCTCTTCCATAGTTGCAAAGCCAGGTATACCTTTTGCTGCAGTAGTTCTAAGCGGTCCAGCAGAGATCAGGTTGACTCTTATGCCATCTTTTCCTAGATACCTTGCAAGATATCTAGCAGTAGCTTCGAATGCAGCTTTTGCAACGCCCATCCAGTCATAAACCGGCCAGGAAACACGTGCGTCGAAGGTTAGACCAACGATTGAAGAAGGATTCTTAAGAACTGGCTTTGCCGCCATTGTGATCGACTTCAAAGAGTAAGCGGAAACCTCTACCGCTGTTGAGACATCCGGCCATTCGGTTTCCAAGAAGTTTCCGCCAAGTGCAGTTTGGGGGGCAAATGCAATCGCGTGAACGATTCCGTCGATTGAATCAAAATGGGCCGAGATGCGAGAAGATAGTTCTTTAAGGTCTGTCTGATTTGTGGCATCAAGCTCAATTACCGCAGCAGGTTTTGGCAGACGCTCTGCAATCTTTGAGGTGATTGGCAGCATTCGACCAAACGAAGAGAGAATTACCTCAGCACCTTCTTCCTGCGCCAGACGTGCCACGGAGAATGCAATCGATGCCTCGGTGAGAACTCCTGTCACGAGGATTTTCTTGCCTTCTAGAATTCCCATGATTTCTCTCCTTCAACTTGACTTCTAAGAGAAGTCTTCAACAAGTAAATCTAGTGCCCCATGCCTAAACCGCCATCTACAGGGATAACAGCGCCTGAAATGTAAGCCGCCTCATCGCTTGCTAGCCAGCAAACGACTTTGGCAACCTCCGAGGGAGCCGCGAATCGGCCAGCTGGAATTCTCTCAAGATACTGTTTCTGCTGATCTGGATCGAGCTCGGAAGTCATGTCGGTGTCAATAAATCCAGGTGCGATTACATTGGCCGTTATTCCACGACCGCCGAGCTCTCTGGTGATTGATCTGGCCATTCCAACTAGAGCTGCCTTCGTTGCCGAGTAGTTAACTTGTCCTGGCGACCCCAGGAGCGCGACAACACTTCCAACCAATATGACTCGGCCAAAACGCTGCTTGATCATTGACTTGGTTGCCCTTTTTACTACTCTGAAGACTCCATTGAGGTTTACGTTTACTACCTCTTCGAAGTCCTCATCGCTCATGCGTAGCAATAGAGTGTCTTTGGTTATACCAGCATTGGCAACTAGAACCTCGATAGTGCCAAGTTCACTCTCCGCTTTGGCTATTGCTTCATCTAGTGACGTTGAGTCTGTTACATCGGCCTTGAGCGATAGTGAGCCTTCGGGACCAGTTCCAGATCGAACGGTAACGGCTACTTTGTGACCCTGTTCGATAAATTGCTGCGCAATAGCGTAACCAATTCCTCTATTTCCACCGGTTATAAAGACAACTCGGGACTGGGTCATTTGATGCTCATTTCTAACGCAGTGATCCTGTGGCAGGTTTGGACTATCGCAATTCTAGCCTTACCCTTGTATTGAACCTATCTATCTGGAAGTAGCGTTGGCTAAAGCACAAAGCATCACAACAGTTAGCGAGTCACCTGACGACGAGCGTAAGTCTCGTATGCTCAAATACACCCTTGCGATGACAATTCGAGTCGTTTGCATAGTTGCAGCCATGTTTGTAGAGGGCTGGCTGATGTGGCTTGCATTCGCAGGCGCAATATTCCTGCCTTACTTCGCGGTGGTGCTGGCCAATGCGCAGGGTCCCAAGCAGGCTGAAATCTCCAAAGTCACGCGAGTAATCAAACTCGTGGACGCGTCCCCAGGCACCGAGCCAACAACCAAGATTTAGATGTCGATTTTCAATCTCGACCCAATTGATGCCATGTGTTCAAGGGCTGGCTGCACAAAACCTGCCACAACATCATTGATTTGGGCCAACCCGAACATTCATCAAGACGGAAAATCAAAAACCTGGCTCGCTTGTCAAGAACACCTGGGCTACCTAAGAAGCTTCCTCAACGATCGATCTTTTCTGCTTAAAGAGACGGACTTTAGTTGAAAAAGACAGT
>WLDW01000075.1 GCA_009704605.1 Actinomycetota bacterium | reverse complement strand
TCGATGTCTCTCGCGCTTATTTTTCCGGCCACTTGATAATCCTATTTATTCACTAGTTCGTGGTGCAGGCTAAGAGCCGATACGTCAGTAAGTGATGCCACTTGGTCAACGATCACACGGTGCTTTTGCTCGTCGGTTGTTGCTTCCTGCCAGGCGCTGGCGCAGTAGGTATCTAGGTGCTTACCGTTGCCAGCCAGCAGGGCATCTGCAAGCTCTGAAAGAATCGCCCTTTGCCATAGGTAGTAAGGCTGCCTTTTCTCATCGGACATCAAATAGGCAGACACTATTCCTTTGAGAACTGCTATCTCAGCCCTAACTTCTGTTGGAACCACAAGGGCTCCCTGGTATCTAACTAAGTGCTCGGAAGCGTTTGCCAATTCTGTTTGGTCTGTGGTTCTTCTGACGAATGAGCCAATCAGAGCACTGGTTAGGTTTTTCAGAGTTGCCTGATCTTTCATTTCGCCACTGTGACTTGAGAGCCAATAACTATTTGAACGCAACCTAGCAAGGGCTTGTTCGAAATCTGAAATAGTAAGCTCCGAGCCGTCCCACTCTGAGATCTTTTGCAGCAGTCCCGAGTCAGAAGATGCCGAGTTAATCTCGGCTAGATTTACATATCCTGAAACAATGGCATCCTCAAAGTCGTGGACTGAATAGGCAACATCATCCGCAAAATCCATAACCTCGGCTTCGATACACTTGCGCATCGGGGTGGCTCCGGACCTTAAGAATTCAAAGACATCTTTGTCATCCTGGTAGTAACCAAACTTCACCGAGTAGTCTCCCCCAGTTTCTGCCTGACCTGATTCTCTAGCCCACGGGTACTTACACGATGCATCCAACACTGCGCGAGTGAGGTTTAGACCGCGGCTTTTTCCGTTGGCATCGAATACTTTTGGTTCTATTCGAGATAGCAGTCTCAGAGTTTGGGCATTGCCTTCGAATCCGCCAAATTCTTTGGACCATTCGTTTAGTGCTGCTTCGCCATTGTGACCAAAGGGAGGGTGCCCCAAATCGTGAGCTAAGCAAGCAGTATCAACTACATCTGGATCAATACCGAGTTCTTGAGCCATCTCGCGACCGACTTGAGCAACCTCAAGTGAGTGGGTGAGCCTGGTTCTGGCGAAATCCCCATTGGAAGGCGAAAGCACCTGCGTCTTAGCACCGAGCCTTCGAAGTGCAGAGGAGTGCAAAACTCTAGCTCGATCTCTTGCAAATTCGCCTCGCTTGATTGAGCCCGAGCGATCTTCTGGAACAAATCTTTCTTGATCTGAGTCTTGATAACCTCGGCTAATCATTTAGCCACCCGAAACACTAAGTTCAGCTTCCAAAAGCGAAGCTCTCGCGGAATCGCCAAGCTCCCTGGAATCTAACCAGTGCTCAGGTAGTGCGCAGCTCTTCATTCCCCCGGCTCTTCCTCTTGGGCCCTCGGCTTCGTCTCCGGGGTATGGCATGCCGCGATCAAGTGTGCCAAGAAGTTCATCCATGTGGGTCAGGGTTTCAACACTTGCAAGAGCCGCGCGTAAGGAACCGCCAACTGGGTAGCCCTTGAAGTACCAAGCAACGTGCTTTCTGATATCCCTGCAGGCACGCAATTCATCACCGAAGAACTCAACAAGAAGTTCCGCATGCTTCTTGAAGGTGTCTGCAACCTCGCCCAAGTTTGGTTGGACCTGCGAGTAATTGATGTTGGCATTTGGGTTTTCAAGATAAGAGCGGAAGGCGTTTTCTAGATCTGCAAAAAGCCATGGCCTTCCAAGGCAACCTCGACCAACAACCACGCCATCAACACCGGTTTGCTTCATCATGTTTACGGCGTCCTGCGCCGACCAGATGTCTCCGTTTCCAAGAACTTGAACATCAGGTAACGCGGCTCTAAGTTCGGCAATCGCGTCCCAGTCAGCTTTGCCAGAGTAGTAATCAGCAGCGGTTCTACCGTGCAGGGCAACTGCCGCTACTCCGGCATCTCTAGCGGCTTTTCCGGATTCTAGGAAAGTTAGGTGATTAGCGTCGATACCTTTTCGCATCTTCACGGTCACTGGAATTTCCCCGGCAGCCTTTACGGCATTTTGAACAATCGCTTGGAAAAGATCTTGCTTCCAAGGAAGCGCTGCTCCGCCACCCTTCCGAGTGACTTTTGGAACTGGGCAGCCAAAGTTTAGATCGATGTGGTCGGCGCGATCTTCAGAGACCAGCATGGTGACTGCATCTGCGATGGTTTTGGGATCAACTCCATATAGCTGAACAGAGCGAACCTTTTCGCTCTCGTGGTGACCAATTAGTCTCATTGACTCTTCAGTTCGCTCTACAAGAGCTCTCGAGGTAACCATTTCTGAAACGTATAGGCCTCCGCCAAAGCCTTGGCAAAGTATTCGGTACGCGGTGTTGGTGATTCCAGCCATTGGAGCAAGTACTACCGGCACATCGATCGCTATGTTGCCATAGCTTAAAGCCGGTTTAGTTTGTGCCTGCATGAATGATTAGACCAACTTCTCAGCCAGGTAACCCTTTAGCTTGTCTAGGGAAACTCGCTGCTGTTCCATGCTGTCTCGCTCGCGCACGGTAACTGCCTGATCCTGCAAAGAGTCAAAATCAACAGTGATGCAAAAAGGTGTTCCAATTTCATCTTGCCTACGGTAGCGGCGCCCGATTGCACCGGAGTCGTCGAAGTCAATGTTCCAGCTCTCACGCAGATCGTTGGCAAGTTTCCTTGCAACCGGTGAAAGATCTTCATTGCGAGAAAGTGGAAGCACGGCAGCTTTTACTGGTGCCAATCTGTAGTCCAAGCGCAGCACGGTTCTTACATCCACGCCACCTTTAGTGTTTGGCGCTTCGTCTTCGGCGTAGGCGTCGACCAAGAAAGCCATCAGGGACCGCGTTAGACCAGCCGCTGGCTCAATAACATAGGGGGTCCAGCGCTCATTGATGCTCTGATCGAAGTAGCTAAGGTCAACACCTGATTCTCTTGCATGAGTTGCTAGGTCAAAGTCAGTTCGGTTAGCAACTCCCTCGAGTTCACCAAATTCGCTTCCAGGAAAACCAAAGCGGTATTCGATGTCTACTGTGCGCTTGGAATAGTGCGAAAGCTTTTCCTTAGGGTGCTCGAACAACCTAAGGTTTTCAGGATTGATTCCAAGATTTACGTACCAGTTGAAACGCTCCTGAATCCAGTACTCGTGCCAAGTCTCATCTGTTCCCGGTTGTACAAAGAACTCCATTTCCATTTGCTCAAATTCGCGAGTTCTAAAGATAAAGTTTCCAGGGGTGATCTCGTTACGGAAGCTCTTTCCGATCTGACCAATTCCAAATGGCGGCTTCATGCGAGCCGCCCCTAGGACGTTGGCAAAGTTTACGAATATTCCTTGAGCGGTTTCTGGCCTTAGGTAGTGCATTCCAGATTCGTCTTCCACGGGTCCCAGGTGGGTCTTTAGTAGACCATTGAACTGCTTGGGTTCGGTCCAAGCATCCCTCGTGCCACAATTTGGGCAAGCGATGTCCTTCATGGATTCTGGAGCGCGGCCCTTTTTCTCTTCAAAAGCTTCCTCAAGGTGATCCTGGCGGAATCTTTTGTTGCAGCTGGTGCACTCAATTAGTGGATCAACAAACTCTTTTACGTGTCCGGATGCTTCCCACACTTTTCTTGGCAAGATTACAGAGGAATCTAGGCCAACTACGTCCTCACGGCTGTTTACAACAGAGCGCCACCACTGACGCTTGATGTTTTCTTTGAGTTCAACTCCAAGTGGTCCATAATCCCAAGCTGAACGTGTGCCACCATAGATTTCTCCGGCTGGGAAAACAAAGCCTCTTCGCTTAGCGAGGGCAATTGCCGAATCTAGACGATTGGTGGTGGCCAATTTGTACTCCAAATAGATAGATAAAGCCTGAACTAAGGCTGAACCCCAGTTTAGTTGGCTAGTTAGCCCTTAGGGCTATCGATTGCAGCCCCGAAGCGGCGCTGCCTTGTCGAGTACTGCTCAATTGCCCGCCAGAGCTCCTGACGGTCGAAATCTGGCCAGAGCACTTCACTAAATACCAGCTCGGCATAGGCACTTTGCCAGAGCAAGAAGTTTGACATGCGCTTCTCGCCCGAGGATCGAACAAATAGGTCAACATCTTTTAGTGGGTTAGTTGAGAGCAGTTTGCCAAAACTCTTTTCGGTGATAGATCCAGCCTTAAGTTTCCTTTTAGCAACCAGCTGAGTGATCTCATTTACCGTGTCAACAATCTCAATGCGTGAACCGTAGTTTACGCACATCGTCAAAGTAAGAACCTTGTTCTTCTTGGTCATCCTCTGCGCTTCTTCTAGCTCGTCAATAACGCTTGCCCAAAGCTTTGGTCTTCTGCCAACCCAGCGAACTTTTACGCCCCAGTTATTTAGTTGGTCTCTTCGATCTCTAAGTACCTCTTTGTTGAACCCCATTAGAAAGCGCACTTCTTCAGGAGATCGTTTCCAGTTCTCAGTAGAGAAAGCGAATACAGATAGCTCCGAAACTCCGGCCTCGATAGCTCCAGCTACCACGTCAAGAAGAGCTGCCTCACCGGCTTTGTGCCCTTCGACTCTTGGAAGTCCTCGTTTATTTGCCCAGCGGCCATTTCCATCCATCACTATTGCGATGTGCTTTGGAACCTGAGAAAACTTAGGGACCTTGATGCCCCTTTTTGCTACTGGCTGAAACTCCATCATGCTCTTTCGACGTGGGGCATTGATTTAAGACCGCGCTCAATATGCCACTGACTATACGCAGCTACGATACCCGATGCGTTTGCTCTGGCGCCCGGT
>WLDW01000074.1 GCA_009704605.1 Actinomycetota bacterium | reverse complement strand
AGGGAAGAGCAGGATCCTCGAGAACAGCTTCGGAGCTCGGGCGATCATTTCCAAACTCGAAGGTAATTGAGTCAACTGGTGATAACAGGGTTTTGAGCGTTTCTCAGGGAAAGAATCTAGTTATCGCAACAGCTGGTGCCGAGCCATTTGTTGCCGAGGGTTATCGAGCAGTTGTGATACTGGATGCCCAAACACTTCTATCAAGACAGAATCTTCGGGCATCCGAGGATGCCGTGAGACTTTGGTCTAACGCTATTTCCAAGCTAGCTACCGACGGAGAAGCGGTCCTCGTGGGTGTATCAGGTCCTCTGTCGCAGAAGTTTTGTCTGTGGCAACAAAGGGAGATTGCTGCTGACGAACTAGCATCTAGAAGGGAGCTAAGCCTCCCTCCTGCTCTTCGACTTGGGAGTGTCGCAGGAAGCCAGGTGATGCTTGTCGAACTCGCACAATCCTTGGCAAGTTTTGGGAAAGTTAAGGTACTGGGACCAGCTCCACACGTCAAAGGAAATGATTCGAGTGAGTGGCGTCTGATTGTTAAGTACAACTATTCAGATACCGTTGAGGTAGCAAAGCACCTTCGCGGCGAAGCGATTCGTTTGTCTCGCGGCAAATCCGTTCTTGCCGCCTCCGGCAGAGCAGTCAGGGCTTTGAAGGTCCGGATGAGTGACGGAGATGTTGTTTAGCATGACAGCCAAGCTGAGAGTAGTTTTCGCAGGGACTCCCCAAAATGCCGCGGAAACTTTAGATCGCCTTGTGAGTGAGGGAGTTCAAATTGTCGGCGTCCTAACCAGAACAGACGCTCGCGTTGGTCGATCTGGTGAACTTACACCCTCCGCCGTCGCACATAAAGCTCATGAGCTCGGATTAGAAACATTCAAGACAAACAAAATTGATGATAAGGCTCTTGAATGGCTGAAGTCTCTCAAGTCGGACATTGGAGCCGTTGTTGCCTATGGGTCAATTTTCAAGCAACCAGTGCTTGAAATACCACGGTTGGGATGGCTAAACCTTCATTACTCACTTCTTCCCGAGTTACCCGGGCCAGCACCAGTTCAGCACGCCATCCTGCAAGGAAAGAAAGTAACCGGCGTAACCGTGTTTCGTCTTGACTCAGGTATTGACTCCGGACCGATAATCTCTAGCACGGAACAAGTTATTGACGATGCCGATACAACGGGATCCTTGCTGAGCAAGCTAACTGGAATTGGGTCCAAATTACTTCTTGATGTTCTTCAACAGGATGAAGCCAAGCTCTCGTTTGCGAAACCGCAGGAAATCTCGGGAATTCATGCATCTGCGACTAAGCCGACTCGCGAGCTTGCAAGACTAGAGTTCACAGGTGACGCTCTAACACAGCTAAACAAGATAAGAGCGATGAATCCAGAACCCATGGCTTGGTTCGAGATAAATGGAACAGTCACCCGAGTAATTCGAGCTAGGTTTCAAGACTCAACCTCAGAGGCGTCAACCCTGAGAATTGTGGAAAAGGATCTCGTTGTTCATTGCAAGGTAGGTTCATTAGTCCTTGATATTGTGCAACCAGCGGGAAAGCAGCAAATGTCCGGCGCTGATTGGTTCAGAGGCCTGCGGGTTGAGAAACTGAAACTTTCCTAATGCGTGCAATAGCTTTTGAGCTACTAAGGCGTGTGGCGGAAGATGATTCCTACGCGAACTTACTGTTACCGAAGTTGCTTAGTGACGCAAAAGTGGACTCAAGAGATGCCGGGTTTATCCAAGAGCTAGCCTTTGGCACACTCAGAAACAAGTTGCTTTACGAGAAAATCATAGAGCTAGCCTCAGCAAGGGAAATTCGCACCATCGACTCACACGCGCTTATTGTTCTGCTACTAGGTGCGCATCAGATTCTAGGTATGCGGGTTCCTGCCCACGCAGCTATAAATGAGTCGGTCAAATTGGCTAAGCAAAGGGCGTCAGAGTCTGCAGCCGGATTCGTGAATGCCGTCTTACGTCGAATTTCAGAGAGGTCTCGCGAACAGTGGATCGATAAAGTGTTAGATTCGGCAGACTCAGTTGACGAGAGTCTCTCTCTTGCCTATTCACATCCGCTTTGGATTGTGAAGTCTCTGAGGGCGGCCCTTGAAAGTCGAGGCTTGGGGGACTCGCTTGAGGAACTCTTAGTTGCGGATAACACACCAGCCAAGGTATCGATTGCTGCGCTTCCTGGTCTTGCCGACGTTGGAGAGCTATCTGATTTTGGAACTTTGGGTATCGCGAGTCCGATCGGTTTGGAGCTAAGCGTGCCGCCATCCCGAGTTCCACAGCTTCAGAGTGGTTTCGTAAGAGTCCAAGATCAAGGTTCTCAACTTGCAGTTCTTGCTTTGTTAGCAGCCGAGGTAAAAGTTGAGGACTTCACATGGATGGATCTTTGCGCAGGACCAGGCGGCAAAGCCGCGCTGATGTTAGCTGTGGCCAAGCAAAAGAATGTTTCTTTTGAAGCAAACGAAGTCTCCACGCACCGCGCCAAGCTTGTTCAGCAAGCGCTTGATCCAATTTCGAAGCTCAAAGTCAGCATCGGTGACGGTCGCAAGTTAGCTGAAGGGGGAGCAAGGTTCTCGAGGCTTTTACTCGATGCTCCTTGCACGGGACTTGGGGCTCTAAGGAGACGGCCTGAATCGCGTTGGCGCAAGAAGTCAACTGACATCCCCGAGCTAGCGAAGCTGCAAAAAGATCTTTTCAAAGCGTCTTGGGATTCGCTGTTGCCAGGAGGCGTGTTGGGTTACGTTACCTGTTCTCCGCACCTTTCTGAAACCACGGCACTGGTTTCCTGGGCCGAGTCACAGTATCGGGGTGAGTTGGAGTTACTACCGGCTAACGCGATTTTGAATGAAATCAATCCGAATTTGGGCCTCGATGTCACATTTAGGACTGCACAGTTATGGCCACACATCCATGGAACCGACGCCATGTTCATTGCCTTGTTTCGCAAAAAGGTAAACTCATAGAGTGAAGATGAGAATCGCGCCCAGCATATTGAGTGCTGATTTTGCAAACCTTGAAGCCGAGCTAAGGACAATTTCGAGCTCAGACCTGATTCACGTCGATGTCATGGACGGTCACTTTGTTCCAAACCTAACTATTGGCGCCCCTGTGGTTGCTCGTTTACAGGAGATCACAACGGTGCCGCTTGATGTTCATCTCATGATTGAAAACCCCGAACGTTGGGCTGGTAGTTATGCAGAAACTGGCGCATCTTCGGTGACCTTTCACCTCGAAGCTGCCACGAACCCAAAAGAAGTTATTTCTCAAATTAGAAGCTCCGGATCAAAAGTTGGAATAGCAATCAAACCCGGAACCGCGTTTGAGGATGTTTCAGGTCTTGTCGAATTTGCCGACATGTTGCTTGTTATGACAGTTGAGCCTGGTTTTGGTGGACAGGGTTTGATTGAGTCGGTCATACCTAAGATCACCCAAGCTCGCGAGTTTATAAAAGCTCAAGGTCTTGAGGTGTCAGTTCAGGTGGATGGGGGAGTTGGATTAGCCAACATCGCCAATCTGGCGCGAGCTGGTGCTGACACTTTCGTTGCCGGTAGTGCTGTTTTTTCTGAACTGAACCGAAATGACCGCATTGCCGAGCTTCGGTTGCTTGCCGAGTCGATCTAATGTTTTCAAGTTCTATACCAATTTGCTTTGGCATATTCGTTGGAGCCATCTCATGATTTCGCTTGACGAGGCCAAAAATCTCTCGCAACAGTTCCGCGTAATTCCTCTCGTCACCACGTTGTTTTCAGGGAGTGAGACTCCGCTTTCAATTTTCGAAAAGATTGCTGGCGACTCTACTGGAAGTTTTTTACTCGAATCAGCTGAGCAAGGTGTCTGGTCAAGGTATTCGTTTATTGGTGTATCAAATCTTGGGATGCTACTAAAGGAAGGCTCATCTGTTCGCTGGATCGAATCAGAGCCAAGTGAGACAAGCTCTTTGGTTGCATCTTTGGTTTCTGATAGCAGCGGCTTAGACGCAATCGAATCGATACATGAATTCTTTAAAGCAGCTCCGACGCCAGGGCTTCCTCCATTGGTGTCTGGAATGGTTGGATTTCTAAGCTGGGGTGTTGTCAATGAGATCGAGAATCTGCCTATTCCTAAATCTGGGTCCTATGAGATTCCGGAAATGGCTTTTTCACTGCTGCGGGATCTGGTGGTCGTAGATCACGCTGATTCAACGCTGAAATTGATTTCAAACTTGTATTTGAAAGATTCGACAGACATCGATGCAGAGTACGAGAAATCTGTAGAACGAATTCAGAAACTAAAGTCTGACCTTCTTTCAACACAACTACCGTTCATTGCTGAAATCGATACTAATGCAGCACTTGAGTACAGCAGGAGCACTAGCGACCAAGAGTTTATAGAGATGGTCGAGAGGGCAAAGGGACGGGTTGAGCTTGGGGACGTCTTCCAAGTGGTTGTGTCTCAGCGCTTTGAGATGGAAGTTTCCGCTACTGCACTTGATGTTTACAGAAGCCTGAGAGCACTGAATCCAAGTCCTTACATGTATTTACTGAATCTTGAGGATTCAACTGGGGTTTTCTCTGTTGTTGGATCATCACCTGAAGCATTGGTGAAGGTGAATCAGGATTCGGCAATTCTTCATCCAATTGCTGGCTCCAGGCCTAGAGGCGCAACCGGTGAGGAAGACAGCCAATTGGCCGAAGACCTACTGGCCGACAAGAAGGAGCAGGCAGAGCATCTGATGCTTGTTGATTTGGCTCGGAATGATCTTTTGAAGGTATGTGCCCCAGATTCAGTATCTGTCACCGAGTTCATGACCGTCGAAAGATATAGCCACATCATGCATCTAGTTTCAACTGTTGAAGGGAAGATCTCCGCCGGTTCGTCAGCTGTTGATGTT
>WLDW01000073.1 GCA_009704605.1 Actinomycetota bacterium | reverse complement strand
GGGTAAGCAAGAAAACCTTTGAAGTTACGCGACGCATGTGTCCTTCAAGGCCTTCTTTCAAGCCCAACATGAAATCAAGCATGCGACGTGAATCTACTTCACTCATCTCACCCATGTTGACGATCACCGGGATACCGATTCGGTAGTGTGCAGCAACCATAGGAGCCTCTTCGTAAGTGCGGGGCTCAATTGTGAAAATCTCTGCAACGTCGCTTGAACCGCGACGAGACCTTTGAGGGATGACTCTAGCTGGACGCTGGGTGTTGGTCACCGGCTCCGCACGGGTTGGCAAGTCATTGGACTCCTCGGCAAAACCAAGAAATTCCATGCTGCGCTTTAGTATTCCGGCCATTAATTCCTCCTGTTATTGGTACAACCCAAGAATATGCCCACTAGGGCCGCTTCCCCGTTATTGCCGTGCCAATGCGCAAGTGTGTCGCGCCATAGCCAATTGCCACCTCAAAATCGGCTGACATGCCCATTGAGAGAGAATTTGCCTCAGGGGCGATGTTCTGAAGCTTGGTTGAAAGCTTTGCCAGGCGGTCAAATTCAATCTCTGGGTCCTTAGCCAGGCCACCAACGCCCATCAGCCCCTCAAGCCGAAGACCTTCGGACTCAAGCACTTTCGTGGCGAATGCGTCCAAATCATCGACCCGAACCCCTCCGCGGGCAGGATCTTCGGTCAGATTGACCTGAATGAAGACACCAAGGGGCTTGGCCCGGCCAACTGTTCGCTTCTGAAGTTCAACCAGAAGAGACTCTCGATCTAATGAATGAATCAAATCTGCGTAGTCCAGCACAGACCTGACCTTATTGGTTTGAAGTTGACCTATGAAGTGCCAGCGCATCTTTTCAGGGGACGATGCCAACACTTCTTTTGCCTTAGGTGCGGCTTCCTGATCGCGATTTTCGCCAAAGTCCCTCGCACCCAGTGCAATGAGGTCAAAAACAAGTTGCGGTGGGTGATTCTTGGTGACAACAACCAAAGTTATGTCGCTAGCACTCTTTCCACTGGCGGAAGCGGCGGCGGAAACTTGTTCAACTATTTGGTTATATCGTTGAGCTAATTCGCTCACTTACCCTCTTAGAAATTCTGGGATATCCAGGTCGTCCCCGAAAGTTCCGTCAGCAGTTTGTGGCCTGCGAGGAAGCTCTGGCGACTCGTCAATCTCAATTTGATCGTCCGACTCATACTCGGAAGCAAATGATGGTGTTGGGGCTGGAGTTGCCTCAGCTTCGACCAGGTCAAAAAATGAATTCGGTTCGGCAATCACTGGTTCGGCAACAACTGGTGCGGTCAGTGGTTTTGACTCAGCTACCTCAGCGAATACGGTTCTAGGAATCTTTCTTGGCTTCGGGGCTCCGCCGTCAAATCCGGCCGCGATAACAGTGATGCGAACTTCGTCGCCCAAGGTGTCATCAATGGTTGTTCCATAAATAATGTTTGCCTCTGGTGATACCGCTTCCTGGACCAACCTGGCGGCTTCATCGATTTCGTGAAGTCCAAGATTTGAAGCTCCCTGAACCAACAAAAGAACACCATGAGCGCCATCAATGCTTGATTCAAGAAGTGGTGAGGAAACCGCCATCTCGGCCGCTCGTACCGCGCGGTCTTCTCCCTTGGCGGTTCCAATTCCCATCAATGCGGAACCGGCACCTTGCATAACTGACTTGACGTCCGCAAAGTCAAGGTTTATAAGACCGGGTGTGGTGATCAGGTCGGTAATACCTTGTACACCAGCGCGAAGCACATCATCAGCAGTGTTGAATGCATCAACAACCGAAACTGTCTTGTTTGCAATCTCTAGAAGTCTTTGGTTTGGGACGACAATTAGAGTGTCAACTTCGGCACGAATGGCCTCGATGCCTACCTCAGCTTGCTGCATGCGACGTTTGCCCTCAAAACCAAATGGCTTGGTGACGACACCAACAGTTAGTGCTCCCACTCTTTTCGCAACCCGAGCAACAATCGGGGCTGCGCCGGTACCGGTGCCTCCACCCTCACCTGCTGTGACAAAGACCATGTCAGCACCGCGAAGTGCTGCTTCAATCTCATCCTCGTGATCTTCTGCGGCTCGTTTGCCAACCTCAGGGTCTGCACCTGCTCCTAGGCCACGGGTTAGTTCCCGACCAATGTCTAGTTTTACGTGGGCTTCGCTCATCAGTAGCGCCTGCGCGTCTGTGTTGATTGCAACAAACTCAACGCCGCGAAGTCCTGACTCGATCATGCGGTTTAGTGCGTTTACTCCTCCGCCGCCGACTCCTACGACCTTAATAACGGCCAGGTAGTTCTGGTTCAAGCCCATGATGCTCCTTCAAATCCTTAGTCTCGCGAGATAAAACGCAGACTAGCCCAAACCCTCAAGCTCGCGTATAGGGTTAAGCTACGAGTGCTTTTATACATCGCGCCAAAAAAATAGGCCCTAACTGCATTGAATTAGGGCAAGAGGACCTGGCGTGTCTAAAAATTGTCGAAGCGCACCACGGGAGCGTTTGGTGAAGAAACGTCAAATGTGACTCCAGTTACACCTTGGTTATTTGCCATGAGCGCTTGCAAAACCTTTGATTTCAAAACAGCTTCTGAGCTGTCTCCCCAGCTGATTCGCTGACCCAAACTGCCGCGCAAGCTCATCTGAACATCGTCTCTGGTGTTTGCCTGAATAATCTCCACTTCGGCGAGTAACTCAACGGGCAAAGCAAGCAACACATCAACGGAGTCCTTGAATGGTTGCGAACTCGAAGGCTCACCGGTGATCAAAATTCGTGGCAGTAAATCCGTAGGTTCTGCAACGGCGATTCTTACACCGGCCGGATCGTGCAACCACAACGCACCTTGGTATTCGACTATGCAAAGCGCCTGGCGCTCTGAAACGCTCACCTGCAATCCGTTGGGAGGAACAGCGGTGGCGGCAAAACTTTCAATAAGAGTAAACCCCGCAAGTGATTTTGCAATCTCATCCTGATTCAGAAGTGGCAAGGGTTTTCCAATCTGTCCGGACAGCGCTTTGGAAATCTCGTCTGGATTGAGGCGTTGGGTACCGACAACAGTAATTTGCTGGATGGCAAGCAGCGGAGAAAAAGTTGCAACCGCAGTCAAAATTCCCAAGATGAAAATGGAGCCAACCGTTAGAGAGGCCGCGATACGCCTAGCTCTCCGAGCTGAGATCATTCTAGAAAAGACAGAGTTCTCGAGATCACGAGCCATTACTCTTCGTGGAGCTCTGGCAAGAGGTGTGCTATACATTGCGCCTTTTGCCGGCTTCTTCTTTTGATTCGGACGTTCCATAGCCTTTACTAGCCCTCTAAAGCTTCGAGAATTTCTGGGACCATCTTGTAAACATCTCCGCAGCCCATTGTGACGATGAAGTCCCCTGGGCCTGCCAAATTCGAAGCCACCTTCGGAGCTTCCGACCAGTCTTTGACGTAGTGAATCTTTTGTTGATCTGCGAAAGCGCTCAAAATCAGTTCACCGGTCACTCCAGGCTCGGGATCTTCTCTAGCGGCATAGATGTCCAGAAGAACAACTTGATCACTGGCAGCTAAGGCTTGTGCGAACTCTTTAGCGAACAACCTGGTTCTTGAATAAAGATGGGGTTGAAACACGGTGATAAGTTTTCCACTACCAACTACCGCTCGGGCGCCGCTTAGTGCCGCCGCCACCTCTGTTGGATGATGTGCGAAGTCATCGTAGACTTTTACGCCTCGCCTCTCGCCATGAAGCTCGAAACGCCTCTCTGTGCCCGAGAATTTTGCTACCTCCACAAGTGATTTTTCAAAATCAAAACCTAAACCAATCAATGTGGCAACCGCACCAGCCGCATTTATGGCATTATGCCTGCCTGCGATACGAAGAGTCGAATTGATTGTCTGGCTTTTGTAACTGAGGCTAAAACTAACCTGGGCTTTATCAACAATGTCACTTACCTTCACATCCGAAGAAGCGGATTCACCAAAGGTAATGATTGGCTTGCTGACTAGCTTGGCAACAGCCACCGATCCAGCATCGTCAGAATTGATCACAACTAGTTCTTTTGATTTGTTGGCGAAGTCGGCGAAGACCTGATGGAAAGCTTCGATGCTGCCGTAGTGGTCAAGGTGATCGGGATCAACGTTGGTAATTAGGGCAACCGATGTGTCGTAGTGAAGAAATGATCCATCGGATTCATCGGCCTCAATTACAAACAGTTCTCCCTTACCACTGCCAGAGCTAGCGCCAATAGAGCTGATGACTCCCCCATTAACAAAGCTTGGATCTTGACCTAACCCCAACAATGCGGTGATGACCATGCCGGTGGAAGTGGTCTTGCCGTGCGCCCCTGCTACAGACACAAGTCTTTTCTTGGAAGCTAAATGCGCCAGTGCCTGAGATCGATGAATTATCGGAATCTGATTTTTGCTCGCAAGTAGATACTCGGGGTTGTTAGGCCAGAGAGCGCTGGTGACAATTACGGTATCCGCGTCAGCTACATTTGCTTCATCGTGCCCGATTGTAATCTTTGCGCCGAGCTTCTCGAGTGCCACAATGTTGGGGCTAGACCTAACGTCGCTTCCAGATACCCTGTGCCCCAAACCAATAAGAATCCGCGCAATACCGCTCATTCCGGATCCACCAATGCCAATGAAATGTACATTGCCAAGATTGTTTGGAACCGGAACAGAGTAATCGGGTTTTATCATCTCCTTGACACTACCTCTTCGATCATGGCGACAAATCGTTCGGTTCCATCTAGCACGCCAGCTTGCTTGGCCGATTCCGACATTTGGGCGAGCCGCTTTGAATCCGAAATCAAAGGAATCAGTATCGCCCTCACATACTGCTCATCAAATTCCTTATCAGTGGCTGTTATGGCGCCGCCGGCAGCAAGAACATCAAGCAAGTTAAACTTCTGTTCTCCATTTCCAACCCCATATGGAATGTAAAGGGCAGGCAAGCCCACCGCGGAAAACTCCGAAACCGTTGCAGCCCC
>WLDW01000072.1 GCA_009704605.1 Actinomycetota bacterium | reverse complement strand
TTGGCGGTCTCGCCCACCAGAACCTCTCCGTCTTTGGTGAAAGCCACTATGGAAG
Source organism: Actinomycetota bacterium (assembly GCA_009704605.1). GTDB lineage: Bacteria > Actinomycetota > Actinomycetes > Actinomycetales > Microbacteriaceae > Rhodoluna. The sequence continues at coordinate 4,929 of WLDW01000072.1, read as the reverse complement.
GTGTGGTTCTAAAGCCCTCAGCGTTGACGATAACCGTTGGTTCTCCACCTTCTAGTACTGAAACTGCGCTATTGGTGGTTCCTAGGTCAATACCCACTGCACGTGCCATGCTTGTTTTCTCCTTGTATTTACTGGTGTATCGGGGTTGAGGACCCAAACTTGAGCCTCATTGACTCAAGTTTCACAAACTATCTCAAGTTTGTCAAGTATTTTTCAAAAAACTTGAGTCGCGCCTGCTCAACTTCAACAACAGTGATCTGTTCACGCCGAATTTTCCGCCTTATAGGCGGAAACTGGCCATGCTTGCGCTACCTTGTTGCCATGACAAACACATCTGGAAACTCAAAGACCCGACTACCTAAAACCAAGCTTGGCCAGAAGGGCACCTTCGCCTGGGCCCTGTGGGACTGGGCAGAGCAGCCCTATCCCACCATCATGCAGACCTTCATCTTCCCGGTCTACCTGGCCTCAGCGGTGGCAGAAGCCGGCACCAACGCCGATGCGTTGCTGGGTATAGCAACCGGTATTGCGGGCTTTGTCCTGGCGGTAATCGCCCCGATTCTTGGTCGTCGTTCTGACATCGGTGGTCGCAGGAAGTTCTGGCTAATGACCAACACCTATGTGTTGGTTGGAATCATGATCGCCAGCTTCTTTGTCGAACCCAAAGCGGAGTTCCTACTGTTTGGTCTAGTTCTTTACGGATTGGGTTCCATTGTTCAAGAGACGGCCTTTATCAACTACTACGCGATGCTTAGATCCGTTTCCTCTCCAACTACCATTGGTCGAATTTCAGGCTACGCGTGGGGATTGGGTTACCTCGGAGGAATCATCTTGCTTGCTGTTGCGCTATTTGGTTTCGTGTTGCCAGGAACAGTGTTTGGTGTTCCCGCTACTGACGGATTAGAAGTTAGAACTGTCTTCTTGTTCTGTGCAGTTTGGACTCTAGTTTTCTCTATCCCACTACTTCTTAGGGTTCCAGAAATTGAAGGAAAGAAGAATGCACCCAAAGAAAGTATTTTTGCTTCCTATGGCAAGTTATGGGAGCAACTCAAGAGCCTATACAAGCAAGCACCAGATACTTTCAAGTTCTTGATTTCCTCAGCTGTTTACCGTGACGGTCTAGCTGGTGTGTTTACCTTTGGAGCGGTGCTTGGATCTCTTGCTTTCGGTTTCACTCAAACAGAGATCATAATCTTCGGTATGGCTGCCAACATCGTTGCCGGTATTGGAGCTGTGATTGGCGGTCGTATTGACGATGTCGTTGGATCACGAAACGTTATTGCGGCTTCCCTAATTGGCTTGATAATCGCTGGATTTGGTGTTTTCTTGTTTGCAGACGCCGGACAGATAACCTACTGGATTGGTGGCTTGGCGCTTTGCTTGTTCGTAGGCCCAGCACAGGCTTCCTCTAGAACTTTCGTCTCAAGGTTCGCTCCTGAGGGTCGCGAGGGTGAAGTGTTTGGTTTGTATCAGACCACCGGTCGCGCAATTAGCTTTTTATCGGGTTTATTCTGGGCAACCGCAATCACAATTGCAGCGGTGGTTACCGGAGAAGAAAACACAACTATTTACGGTGTGTTAGGTCTGATGGTAATTCTGGTTGTTGGATTGGCGCTATTACTTAGAGTGAATCCGAACCCGAAGGTTAGTTACTCTAGCTAGTTTTCTAGCGGAGCAGAACCAACATCTGTTCTATAGAAGTTCTTGTAACTTCTAGAAGCTGTTGGTCCGCGCTGTCCTTGATATCTTGATGAGTACTTTTCGCTTCCGTAAGGATGCTCCGAAGGTGATGTCAGCTTGAAAAAGCAAAGCTGACCAATCTTCATTCCTGGCCATAGCTTGATTGGCAGCGTTGCAACATTTGATAGCTCGAGGGTTACGTGACCTTTGAAACCTGGATCAACAAATCCTGCTGTTGAGTGAGTTAGCAGCCCGAGTCTTCCAAGTGAGCTTTTACCCTCTAACCTTGCTGCAATATCATCTGGGAGTGTTACAAACTCATAGGTTGAACCAAGCACAAATTCTCCGGGGTGCAAGATGAACGGTTCTTTAGGGTCGACTTCGATAAGACGAGTTAGCTCGTCTTGCTGCTCGGCAGGATCGATGAATGCGTACTTGTGATTGTCAAACAATCTAAAGAATCGGTCTAGTCGAACATCGATTGAGCTTGGCTGGAGTAAACCCATTTCGAGAGGGTCCAGGCCAATAAGCCCAGCTTCGATACTTGCGCGTATATCGCGATCTGACATCAACATTGCTCTAGATTACTGCCTCGCCAAGCGTTGCTAGGGTAATAACTACCGGGAAAGGAATCACCATGTTCGGTCACGAACTCAGAGCCAGAATCTATTTCGTCCTAGCTGGCATCGGGCTTATTACTGCCTGGTGGTTTAACGCAATTGCCTCACTCGAGGGCCAGGACTACATAAAAGCCTGGTTTGGTTCCGCTGTGGACTGGGTGCTCTCGCTGGATCTACTAATTGTGATATTGGCTTTAGTTGTTTTCATGCTTTACGAAGCAAAGAAACTTGGCATGAAGCGGGTGTGGCTATATTTCTTAGCTTCTGGGATAACAGCGATGGCTTTTACTTTTCCGCTGTTTATGGCCTTTAGAGAACTTCGCAAACAAAAGATTGCCATGGCTTTTGGAAAGCTCGAGACCTTTACAGTTGACAACCACCGCGTTGATGTTTGGGTTCCAGAAAAAGTCGTCTCCTATACGCCAATTCTGATGATGCACGATGGCAAGAATGTCTTTGATCCAAGGACCGCCTCCACAAATACGCCGTGGAGAATTCTTGATTCTCTTAGAGACAAGAGAATCAAGGCTGATCCACAACCGCTTATTGTTGCCGTCCATGGCCTAGGCCCTGGCACCAGAATGCTGGAGCTTGCCCCAAAGGAAATCGTGGAAGCGCATCCAGACATCTTTGACAACCTGCCTCTTGAATACAAACCAATTCATAAAACCTCTATGAACGGTGAATACAATGTTTTGCTTGCCGAGAAGATCCTGCCGATGGTTCTGGAAAAATACGGCATCGAGCACCAAATGGAACGAACAGCAATTGCTGGGGGTTCCATGGGAGGGCTTGCTTCCCTTTATTTGATGAGCAAATACCCTCATCTTTTTGGAGCAGCACTTTGCTTCTCAACGCATTGGATTATCGGTCACGAATACATGTCGCAAGAACTTCCCAAGTATCTTCCAAATCCTGGCAAGCACAAAATCTATACCGACAGCGGAACCGAAGGTTTGGATTTGTTCTACCCTCCCTTTCACAACAAAGCCATCAAGGGTTTTGAAGCCAGGGGATATGTTCGGGATAAAGATTTGATGTTTGGAATATTTCCTGGAACCGCTCACGAAGAAAGCGACTGGGCAGCAAGGCTTCATCAGCCAATCAACTGGTGGCTGCTGGGCTAGAAAAGCTTTTCAACCGGTGCGGTCTTGACGCCGCTCATGAATCTGATCACGTCTTTATCGACCATGACATCTTGTTGTCTAATGGCGCGTGTCAGATAAAGCCCTTCCAAAGAACGAATTCGAGATAGCGCTACGTAGGTTTGCCCAGGACTAAATGCTCCGCGACCTAGATCAATAACTGCTTCGTCGTAAGTTTGACCTTGAGATTTGTGAATGGTTACTGACCACGCAAGCCTCAAAGGAATCTGCTGATACTCGGCCAAAGGAATGGTTACTAGCACTTCTTTCACGCGACCAGTTTCTTCATCAAACTCTTCGTCGATTTCGTAACGAACTTTTTCCCAAGTGGCTTTTCCAACATCTAATCGTTCGCCATCAACTTCAACAACCACTCCACCACTTGATGGCATGTCAACTACTTTTCCAATAGTTCCATTGACCCAGCGTCGAACTAATCCGTCGGAAGTTCTTTTGCCGTCATCGTTTTTTATGAACATAACTTGGGCACCAACTTTTAGTTCAAGCAACGGCTCTGCTGGAAGTGTTCTTCCAAATGCACTTTCATCACTTGCACTATATACTGCTTCGAATGTCTTTGGCTTGGTGGTGAGCTTGTTCATGCGCTCTTTGTTGGTCTTGTCAACGCTTGCATTTATCGTCGCCAGACGAATGATCTCCTCGTGAGAAGGAAACCTGTTACCAGCGGCATTCAAGGTGTCGAGCATGTGCTGCTCGACTTCTCCAACTCGAATCGCATTCAAAATAGTTTTGAAATCCTCGTCAGACTGACGGAAGATTTCGCCTAGCTCGAATCTTTCTAGCGAATCTTCGCGCCAGACTTTTGCATCGAAAAACCAAATGGATTGGTAATTCTCGCTCATGTAGTTTCGCTCTTCGTTGTTTCCTGGAACCGGCGAGAGCTGATACGGATCTCCGAACATAACAACCTGCGCTCCACCAAAAGGAAGCTTTCTTCTACCCCTGGCAATTCCCATAGCTCTGGAGATTGCGTCCATCAAATCGGCATTGACCATCGAAACTTCGTCGATGATCAAAACATCCAAGGCCGCAAGAACTTCACGAGTTCGTTTGTTCATGTGCCGTGCGAGATCTTGATCGGCCAGAATTCCAAAAGGAAAACCAAATAGCGAGTGAATGGTAACTCCGCCAACGTTTAGGGCAGCAACACCTGTTGGCGCGCACACCGCAACATTTTTCTTGGTGTTTTCAACTAAGTAGCTCAGCAGGGTTGATTTACCGGTTCCTGCACGGCCGGTAATAAAGATGTTGTTTTCAGACTGCTCGATGTAATCGAAAAGGTTCTGCTGCTCAACAGAGAGTGTCACAGATTGCATCTAGGGCCTTTGGTTGATGCGATCTAGCATCTGGTTGTAACTATCTAGGTCTTTGTTTCCGCTTCGATCAGAAGCGCGGTCTAATCTGACCGAATCTCTTCGGTCTGATTTGAACCATTGCCAAGACACAATTATCGCGAGCGCGAT